>CANRFE010000001.1 GCA_947629805.1 uncultured Clostridia bacterium
TAAAGTTATATTCCCGGGGCAGGGGCATTTCAGGCAGGCGGTTGAAAAGTTAAAAGAGGCGGATATGTTCTCTTTTATTCAAGATTTGACCCTAAATAAAGAATTTTTAGGAATATCTTCAATAGGAAGTGATTCAAAATATTTCAAAAATTCACATAAACGTTTTGCTTCTGCATACTCCTTTTTATCCTTTCCTATCTTGCTAAATAAAGGAAGTGCATAATCTTTTAGGGCATTAATTTCATATACTAAGGAACTATTAAACATGACATCCGCTTCTTCTTGAAAAGGAAAAATATTTTTTTCTTCCCCAGCTGCCACAGAATACCAAGAAGATAAAGTAGTTTGGGCATCATAACCTCGAAATTGACTGTCTCTTACTGTCCTTCTAATAATTCTTGTATCGGTAGTAGAAATACGATTATAATAATCAATATTTAATACAGTTAAAGCACTAATATAAATTTTAAATTTCTGTTGCTTTGGAATGGCAGGTGTTAACTTATCATTTAAGCAATGAATTCCTTCCATTACTAGCACTTCATCTTCTTCTAATTTCATAGTTTTGCCTGTGTAGTATTTTTTGCCTTCCTTAAAATCAAAAGTAGGCATTTGAATTTCTTCGCCGTTTAATAATTTTACCAAATGCTCATTTAATAATTTTAAGTCTACCGCCTCTAAATCTTCAAAATTATAATTGCCAAATTCATCTTTTGGCGTTTGTTCTCTTTCTACAAAATAATTATCTACCGAAATAGTTTTTGGTCTTACCCCATTTAGGCGAAGTTGCAATCCTAATCTTTTAGCAAAAGTGGTTTTTCCTGAAGAAGAAGGGCCTGCAATTAAAACTACTCTTTTTCTTCTGTCTTCCGTAATTTTATCTGCTATTTGGGAAATCTTTTTTTCATGTAAAGCTTCGGAAAGTAAAATAATTTCTTTTCCTTCTCCCTTTCTTATTTTCTCATTTAATTGCTCCAAAGTTGCGATTCCTAAAATTTCAATAATATCATCATATTCTTGTAAAGTTGCTAATAATTTTTTTCCCTCTTGATAAGGTTTTATCTCATTTGGATTTGTTTTACTTGGATAACGAATGAGAAATCCATTTTGATATTTCATCATATCAAATAATCGAATATATCCTGTTGAAATAGGCATAATCCCATAAAAATAATTATAATAATTTTCACAAAAATAAAAAGAAACTTCTTGTTTTTCTCTATTTTCTAATTGCAATTTTCCTATTTCGGTATTTTCTCTTTTTATAAACTCTATTGCTTCTTCTTTCTTCATTTCTACTTTTTTTATAGGTAAATCTTGTGCAATAATATTTTGCATTTCTTGTCGAATGGCTTCTAGCATTTCTTCTGTAACAATACCATTCTCTATTTCACAAAACATACTACTAGACAATTGATAATTTACCGTTAATAAAATTTCTGGATACAATTTATGAAATGCCATGGACATAATAAATAATAAGCCCCTTGTATAAGTACGAGCTCCATCTCTTGAAGTAGTATCTAATAGCTCTACTTCATCGTTTTCCTGTAGTACATAATTTAATGGTTTTACTTCATTATTTACTATACATGCAATGGTATTTTTATTTTCTTCTATTGGCTCTTTTAACAATTCTAAAACTGTTGTATTTTCTTCTGTCTCCACTTCTATCTTTTTATAAATAATTTTCATTTGTTTTCTTCCTTCCTATTTATTCTTTTTTATTATATGCTATTTTTTATTCTATGTCAAAATTTATTTGTATAACATCAAAAGAAAACAAAAATTGCCAAAACCGTTGCATAAATTTTCCCTTTTTGGAAATTCTATAGAAAAAGGATGGATGATAAATGAACGTAAAAAAATTCTTCACTCCTTTTGTTTGGCAACCAAAAAAAATTTATGATTTTTCCATTGCACAAACAGAGGAAACTACAACAGAACAACAAGAAGAAAATACAAATTCTTTAGCAAACAAAAGAATGGTACTTCCTAAGCTTTCTAGTAATTTAGAATATATCAAAGCAAGATTTAACACTCTTATTAATAGTGATATTATTCTTCGTGAATTTTCCATTCTTGCTCACAACAAACGTTATTCTGCATTTCTTTTGTTTATTGACGGCATGGTAGATTCCAATTTAATTAACGATTTTATCTTAAAACCTTTAATGCTTAGAAACCCTGCCAATACGTTTGAAGAGGAAAAAAATAGAATTCTTTCAAAATCGGTAAAAAACCATGTTACCATAAGAAAAGTAAAAAAATTTGATTTAATAGAATATATTTCTAGCAAGCTACTTCCTCAAAATACTATTTCGGAGGAAAAAGAAATGGATGCTCTTATTTCTGGAGTAAATTCCGGCAATTGTGCTTTATTTATTGATACTTTGGAAGTTGCTTTTGACATTGAAGTAAAAGGTTTTAAGCAAAGAAGTATAGATACCCCTAATAACGAAATTATTATTAAAGGACCACAAGAAGCCTTTGTAGAAAATATTCGAACCAATACTTCCTTGCTTCGTAGAATTATAAACAATGAACAATTAATTATGGAAAATATCGAAATTGGTAAAGTAACCAAAACCAAATGTGCTCTATGTTACATGGAAAATATTACAAATAGTGATTTAGTAGCAGAAGTGAAATATCGTTTAAATAATCTTGCTATTGATTCTTTATTCTCTTCTGGGCAACTAGAACAGCTCATTATAGATGACAATCAAATTGGTGTACCAGAAATTTTATCCACAGAAAGGCCTGACAAAACGGCCAAACACTTATTACAAGGACGTGTTGTTGTATTAGTAAATGGTTCTCCTTATTCTTTAATTATGCCTGCTACTTTCATTGACTTCATGTCTTCTCCAGAAGATACCAATTTGAAAACTTATTTTGCTAATTTTCTAAGAACGCTTCGTTTTTTAGCTTCTCTTATTACTTTACTACTTCCTGGGTTTTACGTTGCAGTTACTAGTTTTCATCAAGAAATTTTACCAACCGAATTGCTTTATTCCATTTTAAGTGCAAGAGAAACGGTTCCTTTTCCTGTTATTTTTGAAATTTTCATTATGGAGGTTTCTTTTGAACTTATTCGAGAAGCAGGTCTTAGAGTCCCTTCTCCCATTGGACCCACTATTGGTATTGTAGGTGCTTTAGTATTAGGACAAGCTGCCGTTAGTGCGAATATTGTAAGTCCTATTCTCATTATCATTATTGCCTTAACTGGTATTGCCTCCTTTGCTATTCCAGACTTTTCGTTTGGTTTTCATTTACGATTTTTCCGTTTTGGCTTTGTACTACTTGGTTATATTGCTGGCTTTTTAGGAATTTCCATTGGACTTTTTGTATATTTGTCCATTCTTTGTAATATCAAATCTTTTGGTGTTCCTTTTATGGCTCCTTTTGCCCCTGCTACCAATAGTAAGGGAAATGGATATTTTCTTCCTCCTATTTGGAAGCAAGAATATAGAGCTACTTATGTAGCTCCTAAAAAGGAAAAGGCACAAGAGCCTATTAGTATGAAATGGAAATTCAAATAAGAAGATATGGGTTTATGGGTATCCCTTATAAAAACCTAAATTTAGAAAGTTAAGGTTTGTTATTATGAATCATTCAAGAATTGGTACATTAGAAGCAATTTGTCTTATTTTATCTGTTATTATCATTCGTACCGTATTATCCTTACCAAAAAGCATTTTAGCACTTACAAACTCTGCTAGTATTTTAAACCTTCTTTATGTTGGTTTTATTGTACTTGTTTTAGTTTATTGGATCTATCGTCTTTTTCAAAAATTTCCTGGGATGGATATTATTGATGTAGCAGAAGTAGTAGGACGGAAATCTTTTTAAGAAAATAATAGGCTTAATCTTTATTTTTTATTTTATTGTAAGTTCTAGTATTTTTCTTAGAAACTTTTGCGAATGTCTAAGAATTGTATATTACCCCTCCACTAGCATTTTATTTTTTATTTTATTTTTTATTATCGCCCTTTGTGCTACGAATTACTTATCTTTTAATGCTAGTTTAAAAGCAAACTTAATAATTACTCCTATTGCCCTTGGTAGTATTGTCTTTTTATTTGTTGCCAATATCAGCCATTTTTCTCCTCAAAGAATTTTTCCCCTTCTTGGAAATGGCATAATGCAAACTTTTGTAATGGGACTTGGGAACATTTCTTCTTTTAGTGGAATTGTCTTTTTATATTTTCTTCCCCCTTTATTAAAAGAGCCACAAAAATTCAAAAAAATTGCTATTACTTCTGTTATTTTATCGGTCCTTTACTTAATCATAACCGTTTCTATTATTTTATTTATTTTCTCCTATTTTGTACAAACCGATGAAGTAATGCCTTTATACTCTGCTGCCACTTATATTGAATTCGGAAGCTTTTTCCAAAGGCTAGAATCCGTCTTTTTATTAATATGGATGTTAGTTCTTGCTTGTTACTTAAGTATTATTAGCAAATTTTCCATTCATATTTTTCGTAAAATAACGAATATTAAAGACTTTAAGCCTACCATTTATCCTATTGGCCTTTGCATTTTAGCAGTCTCCCTTTTGCCAAAAAATTATGCAACGGCAAAATTTTATGAAACTTCTATTTATCCTTACTTAATGATTGGAATTGTTTGCATTATGAGTTTTCTTATTTTGCTTTTTGCCTCTTTGAAAAGGAAAAGAAAAGTAGGTGATGTAAATTGAATAAATTGCTACGCAACATCTTTGTTTTCCTTGTAATTCTTGTTTTTATTGTGGCCTTTAGTCCTTCTTATACTTCTCTCAACATTGACAACTTAGCCTATGTTGTAGCACTTGGCATTGATGTTGGAGAAAATGAAGATTTTAACATTAGCTTTCAATTTACAACAGGAAGTTCTAGTAGTGATTCTGGTTCTAGTGAAAAAAGTCCTCTTATTATCAATTCAGTAGAAGCCTCTTCCATTGATAGTGCGATTAATTTAATGAATAGCTATTTGGCCAAAAAAATAAATTTGTCTCATTGTCGCTTGCTTATTTTTTCCGAAGAAGTAGCAAGTAAGGGCATTGCAGATGCAGTTTATACCTTAGCAAATGATTCCCAAATAAGACATTCTGCAAATATCATTGTTAGTAAAAATACAGCAAAAGACTATATGGAAAATTCTACTCCTATTTTAGAAAATCTCATTACGAAATATTATGAAATTTTTCCCAATACTAGTAAATACACAGGTTACATTTATAACGTTACTTTTGCCGACTTTCTAAACCAATATTTATGCAACACTTGCGAGCCTTTTGCCATTCTTGGTGGTGTAAACAAAAACACAACCACTTTGGACAATGCATCACAAAGTACGAACGTTGCTACCATGAAATCAACTAATACCCCTTTTTCTGGTGATAGAGGTGCAGAAAATTTAGGAATTGCTGTTTTCAAAGACGATAAATTGGTAGGAGAATTAACTGCTATTGAAACCTTATGCCTCTCTATTTTACGTGGAGACACAGATTCTTTTTTAATTAATGTACCAGATCCCACCGACCCAGAAAGACAATTAGATATAAAAATATTTAACGAAGGGCATAAGAAAATCAAAGTGGACATTCTGAACGGTTTTCCCTATATTCGCTTTGAAGCCAAATTTACTGGTAGAGTTTACTCCATGAAAGAACATGCGCATTATTTAGACCAAAATATTCTAGATGCTATTTCGCAAGAAGCCAATCGTTATTTAGAAAATATTTTAACACAATATTTATATCGTACTTCCACAGAATTTCAATCTGACATTAGTGGTTTTGGCAAATACGCTTTGTCTCATTTCTTAACCGCCCAAGACTTTGAAGCATACGATTGGCAAAACAATTATGTAAATTCTACTTTTAAAGTAACAATTGACACGCAAATACAATCTGGTTTCTTAATTAATGAAACATAAAATGTCCCTTTAGGGACGTTTTCCAAAGGGACATTTGCTATTATAATAAATGGAGGTTTTATTTATGCTTGCTTCGTTTTATCATATTTTATTTCTTTTTTTTACAATTTATGTATTAGTGTATTCTATTTCTTATGGTTTATATGAAATAAAACAAGAAAAAAACTCTTTTGGTGGAAGTCTTGTAATTGCCTTTACTATTTTTAGCGTCATTTTTAGTAATATTATGGTTTGGCAGAATTAATACACATTCTCATACAAGCTATTGCCATTTTTTAAGTGGTTCCTAATTGGAACCACTTTTCTTTTTTTATACCTGTTTTTTTCCTCCGTCCCCAAAAACAGTTATTTTTTCCCATGGCATTTCTTCTTTTCCAAAATGTCCATAGTTTGTTGTTTTTGTATAAATCGGCTTTTTTAAGTTTAAGTGTTGTATGATGGCATTTGGTGTGAAATCAAATTTTTCTTTTACTATTTCTAAAATTTTTTCTTCTGCTATTGTATTGGTTCCAAAAGTATTAATCCAAATAGAAATTGGTTCTTTTTTTCCGATTGCATACGATAGTTGTATTTCAAATTTTTTAGCTAGCCCATTTGCTACTATGTTTTTGGCAACATAACGAAGCATATAGCTAGCAGAGCGATCTACTTTGCTAGCATCTTTTCCAGAAAAAGCTCCTCCTCCATGCCTTGCATACCCTCCATAAGTATCTACTATAATTTTTCTTCCTGTTAGTCCAGTATCACCTAAAGGTCCTCCTATTACAAATTTTCCTGTAGGATTGACATAAATTTTTGTATTTTTATCTATTTTTTCAAGTGGAACCACACGATAAATTACTTTTTCTATTATATCTTTTCGTAATTGTTCTATTGCAATTTCTTCCCTATGTTGTGTAGATACCAAAATGGTGTCTACTCTTTTTGGTATATCTTCTTCATATTCTATGGTTACTTGTACTTTTCCATCTGGTCTTAGGTATGGAATTTCTTTTTCTTTTCTTACCGTTGTTAATTGCTTTGCTAATTTATGTGCTAAAGCAATTGCATACGGCATATAGTTTGGTGTTTCATCACTAGCATAGCCAAACATAATCCCCTGGTCACCTGCCCCGCCTATATCTACTCCTCTAGCAATATCTGGACTTTGCTCCGTAATATTGACAAGAACAGAACAGGTTCTATAATCTATATCTGTATTTTCATTATCGAAACCAATTTCTTTTATTACGTTTCTTACTAGACTTTCGATAGCAACTTTTCCTTTAGAAGTTATTTGCCCTGCCACCATAATTGTATTTTTACAAGCAAACGTCTCTACTGCTACTCTAGAATTTTCATCTTGTTTTAAGTAGGCATCCAAAATACTATCAGAAATCAAATCACACAATTTATCTGGATGTCCCTCTGTTACACTCTCTGAGGTAAAATAATAATGTTTCATATTTTCTTTTTCCTTTCTTATTTTCTCCTAGGCGTGCTCTAGAAAAGAAAAGATTTTATATTTTTTTTACACAACAAATAGTAGAAAACTCAAACTTAGTAATGGTACTGTAAGGTTATCGGTTCCTTTTATAGAAAATGCTTCTACTGCTGTTAGTAAGATGCTACCTAGCAATGCCTTTATATACCAAAAAGGACTATTACTCCAAATAAGATAAATAGCAATGGTTACCAAAGAAACAAGAAACATTGTAGTAGAACCAGCTAAAGATTTCTGCGTATCTGCTATTTTATATTTTGGACTATGAATTGCTTTTCCAAATACAGCAGCTAGTCCATCTCCATAAGCCATAAGCAAAATAGGAACTAAGCCTAAAATTGGTTGTTGTAAAATACCAAATGTTACAATCGTAATAAGGAGTAAAGAAAGTGCATAATAGACTGTTCCCAAGCCTTCGTTTTCCTTTCTCTCCATTACTTTAATTAAATCTTTTTTATAAGACACATAATTAATCACAACAAAAGTGGCTGGTACAAACATAGCAAACCATACATTGTCAAAAAAATACATCGCAAGGAACCACCAATTTCCTAAAGCAATATGAATAAATTTTCTGCTTGCTTCTTTGCCTTTTTTTTCAAACAATTTTGCTATTACAATAACCACTACAATTGCTAAATAAGATATTCCAATTCCCAACCAATTCTTCATTTTTTATTTCCTTTCTTTCTACTTCTTTTTTTACAATTTTTTTGCTAACTAAATATATAATAAATAGTGAAAAATAAACCAAAATTGGCAAAAGCTACCCAACATAACAAAAATATGAAAAATTTCATGAAACCCAAAATGTTTTGTTGTAAAAGGAGCTTTTTTCAAGCCATAAATAATTCCTCCTATGGTATAGAAAATACCTCCTGCTAAAAGCCATAAAAGAGAGGAAAGTGCATTTAACTTTTGAAAAGTAGTAAAAAGTGGGTATAACATTACAATTACTAACCATCCCATTGCAATATAAAGAGAAGTAGTAAGCCATCTTGGTGCTTTAATCCAAACTGCTGTTAATACAGTTCCTAAAACTGCCAACCCCCATACTACACCAAAAATACTCCACCCCCATGCTCCTCTTAAAGGTCCCAAGCAAATTGGCGTATACGTTGCAGCAATAACCAAATAAATCATAATATGATCAAATTTTTTCAATACCCTTGTTCCATTTTTTCCTAAGTTTAATAAATGGTATAAGGAACTAAAGAAATATAATAACACTAAGGCTGCTCCAAAAATCGTAAAAGTAACAATATCCCATGCTCCTTCTCCATACCTTGCTGCTTGCACAATTAATAGCACAAGCCCTGCTATAGCAAGTACCATACCCAACAAATGTGATAAGCCACTAACTGGATCTTTCATTTTTTTCATATTTTTTCTTCCCTTCTTTGTATTGTCTTATTTTACCATAGTCTTCCCTATTTTTTCAAGATTATTTCTTTATCCTTTTTTATTTTTTCTATTTCTTCAAACCTTTTTATTTTTGCTGTTGTAGTTTTAATCATGGGTTCTTCTGTTATAATGATATTTTTTATATGTTGATAGTTTGGTAAATTTTGATTGATATTTTTAATGTCTTTCCATATTTTTTCCTTTCTTTCTTGCTCTGCTACCTGATTTTCTTGCATCCATTCTGGATTATACACAATCTTGGCAGATATTATAAAATCATCTTCTTTTGGCATACCAAATACCATACTCTCTTCTACATATGGCAAATGATTAAGAATCTCTTCTAATTCTTCTGGGTAAATATTCTTTCCATTTTTCAAGACAATGACATTTTTCTTTCTTCCTGTAATAAAAATATACCCATCTTTATCTTGGTAACCCAAATCGCCTGTATAAAACCAACCATCTTTTAATACTTCTTTGGTTGCCCTATCTTCTTCGTAATAACCAAGCATTACATTAGGGCCTTTTGCAATAATTTCTCCAATTCCTTCTTCATTAGGAGAATCGATTTTTACTTCCACATTTGCTAAAGGATACCCAATTGAACCATAACGAATATACTTTTCATTTTCCGCTGTAAGAACAGGTGAAGTTTCTGTTAGTCCATAACCTTGCACGGTTAAAATTCCAAAATCATTAAGTCCTTTTGCTACGTTTTTATCAAGAGCAGAAGCACCACTTACAACAAAACGAAGATTTCCTCCTAATGGTTCTATAATCTTGTGAAATACTTTTCTTCGTATATCGATTCCTAATTTCAATAAAAAGTTGGTAATGGGAATAATTCTGTCAATTAATTTTGCTTTTCCTTGTTTTTCTATTTCTTTTCTAATTTTTTTATACATCGTTTCTAATAATAAAGGAACACATACAAAAATAGATACTTTATACTCTTTTAAATTGCTCTGAATATGACGAATTCCATCACAAAATACATTGGTTGCACCGTTTACTTAAGAAAAAGAAAAGACCTGTACTTCCAAAGGTATGGTGAAATGGTAAAAAAGCTAAATTAACATCTGTATCATAAACTTTCTCTGCCATACTTAAAGCATAAATATTAGAAGCAATGTTCTTATGCGAAAGCATAACTGCTTTTGAAGTAGAGGTAGTACCAGAAGTAAAGAGTATTACTTGCATTTCTTCTTCGTGAATGTCTGCTTTTATAAAGTCTTCATAACCTTGCTGCAATAATTCTTTGCCTTCTTTTATTAAGGTTGGTAAACTTTGAAATTCTTTTTGTTCCTCCATGCAAATAAAATGCTTTATTTTTGTTTCCTTTTTTTCCTGTATTTGTTTCATAATACTAGCATATTTTTCATCAAAAATAATAGCATCTGCATTGCTTCTTTGTAACAAAGATAAAATTTCATTTTCTGGGAGCCCTTTGTCTAATGGAATGACAATACCCGTTCCATTTATAATGGCAAAATAGCTTAGCACCCACTCATAACGGTTTGGGCTAATAATTGCAATACGTTTATTCTTCAGTCCTCGTTTCATCAAACTAGAACCTAATGCATTTATTTCTATTCCAAATTGTTCATACGTTACAACCTTATATTTTTCTTTCTCTTCCTGTTTATTTTTTATAATAAAAGCTTTATGGTCTGCATATTTTTTTATTGCATTTTGCATAATCTCCCTTAAATCCTTAAATTCTTCTGCTTGGTAAAGCATATTTTTCGATTTCATAAAAATTTCTCCTTACTTTTTTATTCTTTATTTCTATTTTTTAATAAAAAAAAGACCATACTGTTTAGGTATCGCCTTTTGCATTTTTATTGTAACATAGTTCTGGTTTTCTTTCTATAAAACTGACTACTTATTCCAAAGAATAAATTTTTATACATCATAAAAATAGGTTGCTTCTAAATCTGCTTCATGCATGTATAAAGCAAGGGGATATTTTTTATAAGCTTGTCCAATTGTACCATAAAATTCTTTTGGCTCTGTAAAGCCCATGTGCCAACGGATAGCATAACGTTCTTCTGGTGTCAATTTAATAAATTCTGATAACATCATAACAGATTTTTCCCCATGTCCATAAGGAATGGAATCTTCTACTGTATAATACGGTACTTTTTCCCATACGCCTTGTTCATTTTTTGCATTACGATAATCTACCTTATAATAATTTACTTTACAAATATCATGTAATAAGGCAATAATTTTAACAGAATCCGAATCTTCGGTTTTCGTTTTCAAAATTTCATATACCTTCGTACTATGTTCTAATAAACCACCTTTATAGCATCCATGAAAACGTGTACTAGCAGGCGCTTCAAAAAAATCAGAGTGATTTAAGAATTCAATTAACTGATCCATCCCTTCTCTTTTAACTTGCTTTAAGATATTGATAAATTCTTCCTTCATTTCTTTCTCCTTTCAAAATAGATTCTAATTCATTTTTTAAGTTTTTATCAAATTTGTAATAATATGGCTCAATATCTGGGAAAAAGCTATCAAAATAAATAATATTTCCGTTTTTATCAATAGCCTTCAAATTGGGAAATGTGCGAATAATTTTTCGATTAGAAAAAAAGGTATTAATGATATTGGCTAATTTTTCATTACTATAGTATTTTTCATATAAGTTTTCCATTTTTTCTTTAGCATTTACTTGTATGTCATGTTCATGAATCATGCGAAGATAAAACATATTAATTGCAAAGCCTGTTAAAATAAAATCTACAAATAAAAATAAGATTACCATTGTAGTCATAATTTTAAGTGTTTTAAGAGAAAACTTTTTTTGTATCCATGCTATTAGCTTATCTATTCTAGGATTTGCATACGAAATCAAATAAATTGCTAAAAACCCCCAAAACAAAGAAAAAAATACGCAAATTCTGCCATGAATATTAAGAGGCATATTAGAATAATCCCACCAAATAACATGAAAAATTTTTTCTCCCAAAAAACTAATGATATATTCTGTAACAGAGCCAATCAGAAAACCACCCCAAAATAGAGTGTTATTGTTTTTCTTAAAATACTGTAAAAAAACAATCATAATAACAGCACCTAAGCCATAAATAGAACAAAATGGACCATATAAAAAGCTTTGTCTACTTTCCCACGTTCCTTTTGTCATCATACTATATAAGGTTTCAATTACATAACCTAACACACTATAAATAATAAAATATGCCAAAATTCTCCATATACTAAAACCTAAAATGGTCCATTTCTTTTTCGTATTTTCTTCCATTTCTTTTTTCCTTTCTATGCTTACATAAAATCTTCTTAGAAGTTAAAAGAAAAAGCCATAGTAAATTCCTACTAGTATTTCAAAAATAAGAATAGCAGGAAAACCTATTACAAACCTCGGCTTCTGCGTTTTGTGTCGAAAAATATACATGCCAGCTATTCCGCCAATTCCACCACCTAATAAAACCAGAAAAAACAAAGTAGATTCCTTTATTCTCCATTTTGCATATTTTGCTTTTCTTTTATCTAACCACATTGCAAAAAAAGTTAGTAGGTTTATCATAATAAAATAAATAAGGATATTGGGAACTGTAAAAATTTTGCTAAAGTCTATTCTTGTTTCAAACATCTTTTCTTTTCCCCTTTTCTAAAAGATAGTTTCATTATATCATATTTTTTTATTTTGTATAGTTCTTTTCTATTTTAATTTTTTTGGTTTTATGTTAATTTGCATTTTTTCTTATCTTGTGCTATAATAGAAATGTGTTAAAAAATACGTAAAGAGAAAAAGAAGGTGAAATTTTTATGTACGAAAGCTATAAATTTTTTCCTATGGAAGAACGACAATGGAATCAATCTTTTTTAGATGCCACAAAACAAGGAGATAAGAAAAAAGTATTCGAATTATTAAGGCAAGCTGGTGAAGTTTACCTAGACGAATACTATATTGACCATTCTATTTTTAAGTTAAACCAAACGAATATTTCTTCAGAAAAGAAAGAAAAACTATTAGCCGACCTAAAAAAATGTAAAATTGTAAAAGAAGTAGCAGAACAAAAAGACACGCTAGCAATTAAAACTTCTTCTACTCCTATTATGGTATCAAAGTTGTCCAATCTTATTCCTGGCATTGAAAATATTACACCTTCAAAACAAAAAGACAATATTGTAAATAAAAGCGTTTATCGTTCTGAATATATTTCTCAAATGTTAAGCTTTCCCAATAGTGTTGTTACAGGCTATACGTATGGCATTGCAGATAAAGCCAAAAGTATAAATACTTGGGTAGAATTCAAAAATCATAAAAATCAAGAATTTGTTGTATTTCCTGATACAAATACGGTATATAATAAAGAAGGATTTTACTTCTTAAAACATGCAGAACCCATAAAAAAAGTAGCTAGTGATGATTTAAGAGGAAAATCTTCTGTTGGCAAAGGTTCTTCTTATAGTGAACTTGGTATGCCAGCTGTAGATGTCGACATAGAAATTGATATGAATGATGAAAGATAAAAAGTACCTTTTAGGTACTTTTTTCTTTTTTTCTTAATGTCCCAAAAGGGACAGATACTCCTTTAGAAAACGTCCCTAATGCGACATTAACTAAAAAGGCTCATTTGGTTACTTTGGCTCATGCCTTGTAAGCAACCGAATTTTTGTAAAAGCTCTACTACAGATTTTCCTATTTTGGAACGTACTTGCATATCATCAATTGACATGAATTTTCCTTCTTTTTTTGCATCTTCAATTCCTTCTGCTGCCACGGTTCCAAGTCCTGGTATACTATTTAGAGGTGGTCTTATTTTTCCGTCTTCTACTTGGAATTTTGTACTATGGGATTTATATAAGTCCATTGGTAAGAAGCTTATACCTCTCTCATACATTTCTAGAACTAATTCTAAAATAGCATACATGTTTTTATCTTTAGCAGTCGCACTATTGCCTGCTAGTTCTATTTCTTTCATTTTATTTTTCACTTTTTCTTTTCCATAACACATCACTTCACTATCAAATTCATCTGCACGAATGGTAAAATATGCTGCATAGTAAGCTACTGGTTCATGTACCTTAAACCACGCAATACGAAAAGCATTGGTTACATAGGCTGCTGCATGAGCTTTTGGGAACATGTATTTAATTTTTTCACAAGATTTTATATACCAGTCTGGTACGTCATGTTCTTTCATTAAAGCTACATATTCTGCCCATTTTTCTTTATCTTTTAAGGCTTTCCCCTTACGCACTACTTCCATAATTTTGAAAGCTGGGTTTGGTGGAACACCTTTTTTAATTAAGTAAATCATAATATCGTCACGGCAACAAATTGCCTCGTTTAAGGTTACTGTTCCATCTTCAATTAGACTTTGTGCATTGCCAAGCCATACGTCTGTACCATGTGATAACCCAGAAATACGAATTAGTTCGTCAAAAGTAGTTGGTTTGGTATCCACTAACATTCCTCTTACAAATTTCGTTCCAAACTCTGGAATTCCATAACTTCCTACCTCACTTCTAATTTGCTCTGGTGTTACCCCTAGAGCATTTGTGGAACTAAAAATAGACATGGTTTCTTTATCGTCTAATGGTACCTTCGTTGGGTCTATTCCAGTTAAGTCATATAGCATACGAATCATAGTTGGATCATCGTGTCCTAGAATATCTAATTTTAATAAATTTTGGTCAATAGAGTGATAATCAAAGTGCGTCGTTATAATATCAGAATCTGGGTCATCTGCTGGATGTTGTACGGGTGTGAATTCATAAATTTCTCTTCCTTTTGGTACAACAATAATTCCTCCTGGATGTTGCCCTGTAGTTCTTTTTACTCCTGTACAACCTTGCGAAACTCTAACAATTTCTGCATTGCTAACAGGAATGTTTCTTTCTTCATAATATTTTTTAACATATCCATAAGCTGTTTTATCTGCTACCGTTCCTACCGTTCCCGCTTTGAAAGTAGTACCTTTTCCAAAAATTACTTCCGTATATTTATGGGCTTTTGCTTGATATTCTCCTGAAAAGTTTAAGTCAATATCTGGCTCTTTATCCCCATTAAAGCCAAGAAAGGTCTCAAATGGTATGTCAATTCCATCTTTTAACATTTTTGTGCCACAATGTGGGCAAGTTTTATCTGGTAAATCAAAACCACATTGATAACCATAATCTGTAAAATCTGAATATTTACAATTTGGGCATCGATAGTGTGGTGGTAGTGAATTTACTTCTGTAATTCCCGTCATATTGGCTACAAAAGAAGAACCTACAGAACCACGCGATCCTACAATATAGCCATCTTCATTTGATTTCCATACTAATTTTTGCGCAATAATATACATTACAGAGAATCCATTTTTTATAATGGAATTTAATTCTTTATCTAGTCTTTCTTGTACAATTGGTGGAAGTGGATCCCCATATAATTCATGTGCTTTGGTAAATGCAATGTCTTTAATGGTTTGCTCACATCCCTCAATATAAGGAGGACATTTTTCTGGGGAAATGGGGCTAATTCTTTCACACATATCAGCCACTTTATTCGTATTGGTTACTACTACTTCATAGGCCTTTTCTTTTCCTAAATAGGCAAATTCTTCTAGCATTTCCTCTGTAGTTCTTAAATAAAGTGGTGCTTGAACATCGGCATCTTCATAGCCTTGCCCTGCCATTAAAATTCTTCTATATATTTCATCTTGTGGATCCATAAAATGAACATCACAAGTAGCAACTACTAATTTTCCTAACTTTTCGCCCAAGGCTACAATTTTGCGATTGATGTCTTCTACTGCTTTTGCATCTGGTAAAGTACCATTTCGAACCATATACATATTATTTCCTGTTGGCTGAATTTCTAAGTAGTCATAGTCTTTTGCTATTTCTTCTATTGCCTCCTCCTCTTTTCCTTCTACAATGGCACGATATAACTCTCCTGCTTCACATGCACTTCCTAAAATAAGCCCTTCCGAATACTTTTTATAAATTGATTTTAAAATACGTGGTTTTTTATAAAAATAATGTAAATGAGAAAGGGACACTAATTTATACAAATTTTTTAGTCCTACATAGTCTTTGGCTAAAATAATAGCATGGTAGCTTGGAAGTTTTTTATAATTGGTATTTTTCTCTTCTTGTTTATCAATTTCCTCTAGCGTTTTTACCCCTTTTTCTTCCAACATTTTTAACATGACTTTTAATACTTTTACTGTCGTATCTACATCATCTAGCGCTCTATGAGCAACCTCTACCGTAATTCCTAATTTTTCTGCAATGATACCTAGTTTATATTTTTTGAAATCTGGAAACAAGTCTTTAGCTAAACGTAAAGTATCCATATAAGTATTTTCTAAGGAATATCCTAATTGCTTTGCATTATATTTTAGAAAACCAATATCAAAATCTGCATTATGTGCTACAAGTACACTATCTCCAATGAATTCTAACATTTTCGGAAATACTTTGTCGATAGTTTCTGCATCTTTTACCATATCATCTGTAATATTGGTTACTTCTACCACCTTTTGTGGAATTGGTTTTTCTGGATTAACAAAACAAGAAAATTCCTCTACTACTTCTCCATTTTTCACTTTCATAATTCCAATTTCTGTAATCTTTTCTGTACGAAAAGAAAGTCCTGTGGTTTCTAAATCAAGAACACAGAAGGTAGTATCTTCTAAAGTTTGTCCTTTTGCATTTGTTACAATTTGGCTTTTATCTGGTACAAGATACGCTTCCACCCCGTAAATTACTTTCATATCGGGATTGTCATATCCTAATAATTTATGTGCATCTGGAAAAGATTGTACCACTCCATGATCGGTAATGGCAATAGATTTCATTCCCCATTTCATAGCACGTTTTATTAAATCTGTAACCGGAGTAACTCCATCCATTTGGCTCATTTGCGTATGCATATGTAATTCTACTCTTTTTACTTCTGCATTGTCCATTCTTACTTCTCTTTGAATGCCATTAGAAGTAAGTATAGTATTTGCCATAATGGTAAGTTCCTTCGAAAAAGCATCCATTCCTGCTTTTCCTGAAAGTTTAATTCCCTTTGCCCCTTTTATTTTTCCTATCACTTTTTTACTATTTTCTTTCGTCAAAAAAGCTTTACAAGTAATGGTACTTGTTCCATCATAAACATCTATACTGAATAAAATTTTTCCACCTTTTAATTCTTTCTCTTCCATATTGATGACTTCTCCATCAATACAAACATTGCCAGAATCTACACTTAAGTCCTGAATCTTCATAAGTGGTTCTTTTATTTGTATATTCATTCCTAAAATAAGGGGAGAATCTTCCTCTTCGGTTGGAAGTTTAGCAAAATTTTCTCCATTTACTTCTAAAATTGTATTAGCCATAATGGTAACATCCCCTGCAAAAGCATCTAAGCCTGCTTTTCCAATGGTTTTTATACCACTTGCTTTTTTTATTTTATCTGCTACTTGACTGCCTTCTTCCGCATTTTTAGTAAAAGATTTACAAGTAATGCTACCCGTTCCATCGTAAATATCGTAAATAATCATGCCTTTTCCTGTTTTGGTTTCTCTTGCCTCACAGGTTATAACTCTTCCTTCAATGGTAATTCTTTTATTATCTGCCGTAATATCTTTAATTTTTATTTTATTTTCTTTTGCTTTGGAAATAGTTCCTAAAATAAGATTTTCTTCTTCGTCCCATTTTTCTAATTCTTGTAGGTATTCTTCTTCTACTGGTATATCCTTATCTTCTAAAGGAGGTGGTTCTACAAAAGAATGTCCCTCTTCTTTTTTACTTTCTTCCTGTTCTAATATAGCTTGTTCTTGTGCCTTTCGAATTTCTTGTTGTTGTCTCTGCCTTGCTAATTCTTCTCTTTTTTGCATTTCTTCTTGGGAGATTGCTTCTATATAAGTTACTTTATACTTTTTTCCGTAAATATTATACAAGATGGTAGATAAAATTTCATCTAATCTTTTGGCTATTAAAAAATCTTTTCCTTTCCCAAACAACAATACATTGACCGCATTCTTTTCCACAGAAATTTTACTATTTTTTAGAATAGCTTTTGTCATAGGATGTTTACGAGCTAAATATTCTATCATATCTAGCCATTCATTTTCTATGGTTTTCTCTATGGCATCTTGATCTACTGTTTCACATACTTTTTCTTCTTGTTCTTTTTGTGGTAACTCTACTTTCATTTCTACGGTTTGAATCCCAAAACGCCCTTCTATATATTGTTCAAAGGCTTCAATTTGTCTAATTGAAATTCTTTTTTTAGAAAATAAAACAATCTCAATAGAATTCGTTTTCTTATATAAATTTATAGATTTGATTTTGGCCTCTAGTATTTCCTGTGTTACCGAACGATAATCTTGAAATATTTCTTTTACCGTTTTATATGTTTCTTCGTTCATACAATTCAACTTCCCCCTGAAGTTTCCTTCTTAAAACTTTTTTCTTTTGTTTCATCTGTTTATTTAATCTGTGTTTTCTTCGCTATCAAAAAAGCCCAAGATTTGTGTAGTTCCTTGTTTTCTTCTTCTCGGCATTATAGTTTCTTGCTCTTCTTGTGGTTTTGCACGCATAGTTGCTGAAGTTAATAATTGTTTTCTTTGAACTAGTGGTTCTTCTATTTTTTCTCTTTTTACCACTGTTTCTGTTGGCACTCTTCTCTCTATTGTCACACTTCTATCGGTTGTTACTCTTCTAGGAGTGGTTGATACATTGTTTAGTAAATGTAGTTTTTTCTCCAATAGCTTGTCCATTTGCGCTTCTAATGTGCTTGCATTTATTTTAGAAGCTTCTTCTAATTTTTGTATTTTTGCTACTAATTTTTTGTTCTCTAATTGCATTTTTTGTATAGTATCTTCATATTGTTTTTTACTTTCTTCTAATTGTTGATATTTCAATAGCATACTACCTTGTGCTTTTGCATTTGCTTGTTCTAATTGTTTCCATTTTTTGCTTATTTGCTCTTGTAAAGACTGCATTGCGGTATGCATTTCTTGTGCATTTTGTTGTATTTGTTTTTGGATTGCATCTTCTTTCTTTTCCCATTCTATTTGTATTTGTCCTGTTGCTTGCTCAGAAATTTCTTTTAACGCATCTATTTCCTTTTGTATTTGTTCTTCCTTTTCTGCCATGCTTTGCTTAAGTTTGTTAAGCCCATCTTCCATTTCTTCTTCTCTATTTATTTGTTCTTCTCGTTGCTCTTCTATAGCCTCATCAATATCTTTTATTTCTTTTTCATTTTGTTCTTGTAAGGACTCTATCTCTTTTCCTAATTTTTGTTGTTCTCTCTCGAAAGCTTCTTGTATTTGCTTTATTTTTTCTTCTTGGCTTTTTTCAAAATCCTGTCTTATTTTCTTTTCTTCGTCTACCTTTTGTTGGACCTCTTCTTGCATTTCTTGTTTCTTTGCTTCTAGTTCTTCTTGCACTTGTTGTGACATTTTGCTTAATTCTTCTTGTAATTGTTGTGTTTTTTCTTTTTCTCTTTTAATAATAGTAGTTTCTATTTGCTTTTGTCTATCCTGTATTGCTTCTATGCCTTGTTGTAATTTTTTATTCTGTTTTTCTTCAAACTCTTGTCTTTTTATTTCAATTTCTTCCTGCTTTTCTTGAATCTCTTCTTGTAATTGTACCATTCCATCATTAAATTGCTTAATCAATCGGTCAGTTTCTTGTTGATTTTCCGTTGTAAAATTACTTACTATACTTTCTTGTTGATTTTTGCTTTGCTCTATATCATTTTTCATTTCTAAAAGAGTTTGATTAAACTCTTCTATTAAATTTGCTATTTGCTTTGTAGCTTTTTTATCTATTTTTTCAATTTGTGTTGCATTTTCTTTTTGATTGCTTTCTATTTCTTTTTTAAACAAAACAGATTGTTCTTGTATATCTGATACCGTTTTTTCCAAATCTTTACATTGTTGTAAGATGTCTTCTTGTTTTTCTTTTGCTTGCGTATCTAATCTTTGCACAATTTCTTGCATACTATTTACTTTCTTTTGTGTTTCTGCATTATCTTGATCTTGTGCATCTTGCATTTCAATAATTTTATCTTCAAAGTCACGATTTCTAATTTGTGCTTCTTCTCTAAATTCATTAAAACCATCTTCTAATTGTTTTTGTACTTTCACAGATTGATTTTCAATTTGTGTTTCTAATTCTTTTTTACTTTCTAAAATTTTTACAAGAAGTCTTTTTAATTTTTGCACAGGAGTTAATTTCTTTACTTTTACAGTTAATTGTTCAAATTGTTTTTGAAATTCTTTAAATTGTTTTTCGTTTTCTAAACGTATTTTTTCTGCTACTTCATCTACTCTATTTTCTGTTTGTTCTTTTCCTTCTTTTTCTAATTTTTTCTGCTTTTCTACTATCTTTTCAATTTCTTTCTTACTTGCTTGGTATAGATCCATAATTTTTTTACATAGTAGTCGTAAAGTTTCCATTTCTTTTTCATATTTATCGTCTTGAATATAAGAATCTAATTTTTGCATTAAATCTCCCTGTGATTTTTCAAATGCATTATGAAGTTCTTTTATTTTTTCATTTAATATTTCATTATTTTCATCCATCTTTTTTCTCCTTGGTCTCTTTTTTATAAAATTCTTAAAATATCATGATAGGCAATATAAATTGATAAAGTGATTAAAAAAGCAAAGCCAATTAATTGAATATTGATTTCTACCTTTTCACTCAGTTTTTTACCCCCTCGAATTGCTTCTATACATAGCAATGCAAATTTTCCTCCATCCAAGGCAGGAATTGGCAATAAATTTGTTACTCCTAAGGATAAAGAAATTAAAGCTAAAATATTGACAAAATCTCTTAGCCCATTCGTATTTGCTACTACTTCTGAAATTCCTACTGGTCCCATAAATTGATCTACTCGTACCTGACCAGTTACTAACATTTTTAAGTTATCAAAAATGGAGAAAGTAAAATCTTTTGTTTCAAAAAAAGCATAATAGAAAGCATTCGGAAGTGTATTTTCTGCTGTTTTAAAATAAACGCCCAAATAATATTGATAAGCAAGTTCTGGTTCCAAAAGTATTTCTAGTTGTTCGTTTCCTCTTTGAATGGTTAAAAGAAAGGATGTAGCTTCCTCTTGGCTCATACTTTCTAAAATTTCTGTTTGATTTTTTACTTCTTTTCCATTAATTTTTAGAATTTCGTCATTTGCTCTTATGCCTTGTTTTTCTGCATTACTTCCCGGCATTACTGTAATAATTTTTGTCGATTCTCCTGAAGAAAGTCCCCTTAAATAAATACCTGTATTACGATATTCTTGTTTGGTTGGTCTTAATGTTATTTCTTTTTGTTCTTGGTTTCTTTCTATAGTGAGTACTATTTCTTCTTCTCCTACTTGTTGCATCACTTTATCGATATCGTTCTTGGTATACACATTTTTTTGGTTAATTTTTTTTATTTCATCTCCTGTTTCTATACCTGCTCCTTGTGCTGCATAATCTGGTATAAGGGAATCTACAACAAGAGAAGTATGATTTCCTACACTTGCCATTAAGATATAATAAGTTACTAAAGCAAAAACAATATTTACGAACCCTCCTGCTAATACAATGGCCATTCTTTTAGGAATACTTGCTTTACTAAAAGAACCTTCCTGTTCCGAACGTTCTTCCTCTCCTTCTAAATTTACAAATCCACCTAAAGGAATAAGCCTTATGGTATATTTTGTTTGTTTTCCTTGTTTTTGCCAAATAATGGGACCAAAACCAATAGAAAATTCATTTACCATTACCTTACATAATTTTGCTACAAAAAAGTGTCCTCCTTCGTGAATTAAAATAAGGAACCCTAATACAAATATAATTTTTATGCAACTAATAAAAAAGCTAATCAAAACAAAATCTTCCTTTCTATTTTTACAACAGCATCAATAAAAAATACGCAAAAGGAGCAATAAAAATAACACTATCAATACGATCTAGCATACCACCATGTCCTGGAATTAAATTACTAAAATCTTTAATTCCCGTATATCTTTTAATGCTCGATGCCGCAAAATCACCCATTTGTCCTACCAAGCTTAAAATAATAGCTATTATTATTATATAAAAATAATGAAAATTCATTCCGAAATATGTATTACATACCCATGTATAGAGTAGATTTAACAAAACAGAGCCTATCGTTCCTGCTACACAACCTTCTATACTTTTATTGGGACTAACTTTACTAAATTTGTGTTTTCCAAATTTTCTTCCTATACAATAAGCAAAGATATCGGTTCCCCATGCAGAGAAAAATACGTACCAAATCGTAATTCTACCATTTGTTGTTTCTCTAATAATTGGTATATACATTAAAAACACAACAATATAACAAATTCCAAATAAGGTAATCGAAATATCTTTAATATTATACTTCATATTACTAGCAATAACTTGCGCAAATAAAACCAAAATTGCTACAGGAATAATAGCAGCAATGGTTTTTAATATGGAAGCAGGTGGAATCGTATGCATTAAAGCAATCGATAATGCTACAATATAAGCAATCCATCTTAAATCTCTATTTTGATTTTGTTCCTTAAAACTATGAAAATACTCATGTAAACTCATAATCGCAATAATACTAATGGTAACATCTACTACATATTTATTTCCATATATTAGAATAAGAGCAACTAATGGAAAACCAATTAGTGCAGAGGATATTCTTTTTATGTCCATCTTTTTTCCTTTCTATTTTCCACCAAATTTGCGATTTCTCTTTTGATAAATTTCAATTGCTTCATCTAAATCTTTTTCTTCAAAATCTGGCCAATTTTTTTCTATAAATACAAATTCTGAATAGACAATTTGCCATGGTAAAAAGTTACTTGTTCTTAATTCTCCACTTGTTCTAATTAATAAGTCTGGATCTGGTTGCCCTGCTGTATATAAAGAATTTGATATGGTTTCTTCTGTAATTTCTTCCACTGCTAATTTTTCTTCTTTTACTTCTTGTGCAATTTTTCTAACGGCCTTTACAATTTCATCTCGTCCTCCATAATTGATAGCAATATTAAAGGTTACTCCCGTATTATTTTTTGTTCTTTCCATACATCTTTTCATGCTTTTTTGCATTTTATCTGATAAAGCACTTCTATCGCCTATTACATTAACTTTTATGTTTTCTGTATCTGCTCTTTTACTATAATCTTCTAAATAATTTTGCAATAGGAGCATAATTGCGCCTACTTCTTCTGTCGTTCGTTTCCAGTTTTCCGTAGAAAAAGCATATACCGTAATATAGCCCAGCCCTATTTTATTGGCATAGCGCACTATTTTTTCTAAGGTTTTTGCTCCTTCTTTATGTCCTAAGCGAACGTCTAAGCCTTTTTGCCTTGCCCATCTACGGTTACCATCCATAATAATTGCAATATGTTTTGGCATTGTACTTTGTTCCATTTATCCTTTTCATTCCTTTCTTACAATGTCATGATTTCTTTTTCTTTTTTCTCTAGTATGTTATCTATTTCTTCTACATATTTATCCGTTAGTTTTTGAATAGCCTCCTCTGCTTGTTTTAAATCATCTTCTGTAATGCTAGATTCTTTTTCCATTTTTTTGAATTCATCTAGCCCGTCACGTCTTATTTGTCTTAGTGCTACTTTAGCTTCTTCTGCCATTTTACGAATGTCCTTTACAATTTCTTTTCTTCTTTCTTCATTTAATTCTGGAAAGTTTAATCTTATTACTTTTCCATCATTATTTGGGGTAATTCCTATGTCAGAAGCTAAAATGGCTCTTTCTATTTCTTTTAGAACACTACCATCCCAAGGTTGAATAACAATAAGTCTTGCTTCTGGTACAGAAATTCCTGCTACTTGTTGAATTGGCGTTGCTGTTCCATAATAATCTACTGTAATTTTATTTAAAATAGCGGGATTGGCTCTTCCTGCTCTAATTTCTGATAAGTTTTCTTCGTAAACTTGAACGGTTTTTTTCATTCTTTCTTCAATATTGGTATAATCCATAAAAAATCTCTCCTTTTTATTTTACTATTGTTCCTATTTTTTCCCCTTTAACAATTTTAATCATATTTTCTGGTTTATCAATTCCAAATACAATAAGAGGTATTTTGTTATCCTTGCATAAAGAAGTGGCTGTTGCATCCATTACTTTTAAGTCTTGGTTTAAAATATCTAAATAGGTAATTTCATCATATTTTACCGCATTTTTCTCTTCTTTTGGATCAGCGGAATATATTCCGTCAATAGTTTTAGCCAGTAAAATTACTTCTGCTTCAATTTCTGCTGACCTTAAAGCTGCTGCCGTATCGGTTGTAAAAAATGGATTTCCTGTTCCACAAGCAAAAATAACAACTCTTCCTTTTTCTAAATGCTTACTTGCCTTTCTTTTTATATAGGGCTCTGCAATTTGTCGCATTTCAATAGCTGTTTGTAGCCTTGTTGCTAACCCTCTTGCTTCTAAAGAATCTTGCAAAGCAAGACCATTCATAACAGTTGCCAACATTCCCATATAGTCGGAAGTAGTTCTTTCCATTTGGTGTCCATAACGACCTCTCCAAAAATTTCCACCTCCTACTACAATGGCTACTTCAACGCCTAATTCTACCATATTTTTTATTTCATCACAAATACGACCTAAAGTTTTTGCATCAACACCCCTTTTTTCTTCTCCTCCAATGGCTTCTCCACTTAGTTTTAGTAGTACGCGCTTATATTTTATTTCAGGCATACACATACTCCTCCTATAATTTTTATCTTATTTCTCTCATTCTATCATATAGGATAAAAAAAAGAAACATTTTCTTAAATTTTTTTCATTTTATTTTTCAACATATTTTTTCTTTTTTCGTTCATACTATATAAAAGAAAAAAATCATAAAAAGAGGAAAAATTATGAATCAAATATTAGGAAATCAAATAGCAAATTCTACTTCTAATTTATTACCAACTTCTAAAAAATTTAAGTTGATTTTTTGGATTGCTTTTTTCGTTGCTCTCTTTTGTTTTATTTTTTACTTTTTTATGCAATACCATGCATGGCAAAAAGAGAAAATTTCTCAAAACCTAGCGAATTCTTTTCAAATTCGTAATTTATATGCTACCCAAAATACCTATACTTCGCAAAGAACCTCTTTGTATTCTGAAAATACGGAGCCTTTTGTGATTGGTTTATTAAAAATTGATAAAATTGATTTACTATATCCTATTTTATCAACCACGTCCGAAGAACTCTTAAAAATTTCTCCTTGTCGTTTTTATGGGCCTATGCCAAACGAAGTTGGGAATTTATGTATTGCAGGACATAATTATGCAAATCAAACACATTTTGGAAAATTAAGTGTTTTAAGAGCAGGGGACTCTTTTCAAATTTACGACTTAGCTAGCATTCCTGTTGAATATGTAATTTACCAAACTTCTGAAGTTTCTGCTAGTGACACTTCTTGTTTGAACCAAAATACCAATGGAAAAAGAGAAGCTACTTTAATTACCTGTAATACTATAAAAGGCACTAGAGTTGTAATAAAGGCAAAGGAAAAATAAGCTTTCTAAAGTTTTTATATAGAAGTATTTTTTCTTTCCTTATGCCAAAACAAAAAGAAGACTTGTTGTCTTCTTTTTATACCTATATAAATTTTGCTTGTTATCAAGATGCAGAACTACATATATAAAGTGCGGGCCTGAACGTGGTTTTATAGTAGCTACCGGTCGCACTGCTGTTGCCGCCGGCGCTAGTGCAGTAATCGGTATTGAAGGCACTACCTCCCCTAGAAACACAAGGGAAGACGAAAGAATCATCCGCAAACATACAAGTTTCAGTCGTCCATTCCTCACAATTACTTGACATATCATAGATATTACATACTTTATCTGTTGTATCCGAATCGCCATCATTTTTTCTTTCTCCTGTATTTCCTAAACTGCTATTTCTTGATTTTTGATTTGCATAATTACTATTTCCATTTGAATATGTCTCTATAAACACTATTGCTGTATCCCATGCATAACTATTCACTAAATCACTAGTAAAATTATCATTTTCTCCATACATTGCTTTAGCTGCAGTAGCTGCATTTTGTTGGGTTATATTATTCCATAACTGTCCTAGCGTAGTTGGTGGAGTATATGAATCTTCAAAGCTTGTTGATGGTTTACTATATGGCTTTATTCCATCTTTGTAACTTGCCTCATATCTTGCTAGATAATATCCATGATTCGTTGTTGCACTTGTCTTAAATGCATTGATGTCTGTCGCTATTGTATTCCCTTTGCCACTTACTTCATGTTCTTCTTTTGTTTCTTCGATACAGTCAATATCAATACCATAGCTTATTACTGTTCCTTCTGTTGTTACATTTTCTGGTACTCCTGTAGAAGCATTAAATGTACACCTTTGTAATTGAATAGGAGTTGATCCACCTTCTCTATTTTTTATATCTCCTACTGGTATCCATACAAATTGGTTTCCTTCTTCATCTGCTATTACGATTCCATCTTGTACTGTTGGTGTTCCTGTGTTAGTTGAATATTTATATTCTACATCATCTGTTCCATTTGGTACTATATGAAATCCTGCTGGTATTACTACGGGATTACCATATTCATCATGTACCGGTATATTTTTATTAAATGTATGTTGTGGTTGCTTTACAGCTTCTGCTGTTGTGGTAGGCTCTTTTACTGGCTCTTCTGGTGTAGTTCCTGAGCTTCCTCCTTGCCCTATCTTATCGATTTCGGCTAATAAAGCATTAAATGCTGTCTGTTCATCTTGTTCTGCTTTTGCATAATCCTCTCTTGCCTGCAATGCTCTTCCAAAGAGTCCATTTTCTCCTAATACCAAATTAATACTAATTCCTGCCAAAATAATTAAAATAATAATGGTAATGATTAGCGCTACTAATGTTATACCTTTGTTGTTTCTCATGTTTCTTTTCCTCCTTATTTTTCCTTAGTTTCTCCTCGTTTTGTTCTTTTATTCTTAATGTATTATGTTTATAAGTTATTATTATTTTATATTAAAACATATACCTTATTTTTTGTAAACTAGTTAGTTCAAAATGTAATACAATTGTAATATTTGGGGATTGCAAAAAACCTTCTTATAACATTTTATAATGCTATAAGAAGGTTTCTCTTTTTTATAAATTTACTTTCTATATATTTTTCTTATATAGATTTATTTAATATTATACTCTCTTACTTTTTTATAAGCATAACCTGCTACTATAATTGCTACAATAATTAATAAGAATATAGCATAATCACTAGCATCTCCTGTTTGAGGTAAATCTGTATTTTGATAAGTACTTACTTGTGTATTCGTTGTTGGTGCTGCCTGATTAATTGTTGGTTGCGTAGTTTGTTGTTCATTGTTTACAGGTGTTTCTGTATTTGTTGTTGGAAGTGTAACATTAATTCCAATTGGTCCATCAGATCCTCCTGTAGCTAATACTTTAGAAGATAGTACTAACAACATAACAAACATCATCATAATAACTAAAACTTCTTTTTTCATACTCATTTTTTTCATTTTCTTCTTTCTCCTTTTTTCTTCTGAAATTATGATTAGTATTTATATTTCTTGCTTAAAATATACGCATTCCATATAAATTTCTCCTCTAAACTGTTTTTATTGTAACCTTTTTTTTTACATTCGTCAACATTTTTTTCGCATTTTTTTATTACATTTCTATTACAAAGAATTTACATTTTTATTCTATACGAAAACAAGTATATTTATTCCTCTTTTTTTACTGGTTCTTCTGCTACTTCTTCTACTTTTTCTTCTTTTACTGTATCTACGGTTTCTTCCACTACTGGTTCTTGTGTTTCTACTGCTGGTGCTTCTTCTGGAGCTTTTTCAACTTCTGCTTCTGCTACGACTTCCTCTACTTTAGCTTCTTCTGCAGTAGTTTCTTCTACCATATCTTCTTTTAAGGCAATTTCTTTATTTTCAATTCTTGCACCTAAATTTTCTTTTGTCTTAGCAGATTTTCCAACTCTATCTCTTAAGTAGTACAATTTTGCTCTTCTTGCTTTTCCTACTCTTACTACCTCTACTTTTTCTACCATTGGAGAATGAATTAAAAATGTTTTTTCTACCCCTACACCATAAGCTACTCTTCTTACAGTAAAAGTGGCATTTACTCCTCCGCCTTGTTGTTTCATAATAATTCCTTCAAATACTTGAATTCTTTCCCTATTTCCTTCTTTAATTCTTTGATGAACTCTTACTGTATCACCAACATGAAGGTCAGGAATTTTATTTTTTAATTGTTCATGTTCAATTGATTTAATCATATCCATAACGATATAACTCCTTTCTTTTTTACTTTTTTAATAAATCTGGTCTTTTTTGTTTGGTTAAATTTCTTGCTTGCTCTTCTCTCCACTCGTGAATCTTTTCATGATGTCCAGATAGTAAAACTTCTGGAACTTTTTTTCCTAAAAAAGTTTCTGGCCTTGTATATTGAGGATATTCTAATAATTGATTCGAAAACGTTTCTTCTTCTATAGATTCTTTGGTTAATACTCCTTCCACGTAACGACTAACGCTATCCATTAATACCATACTTGGAAGTTCTCCTCCTGTTAAAACATAATCTCCTATGGAAATTTCCTCTTCTACAATTTCGTCTAAAACTCTTTGGTCAATTCCTTCATAATGTCCACAAAGCAGAATAAGATGTTCTTCTTTTGCTAAACTTTTCACTTTTTCCTGATTTAAGGTAGTTCCTTTTGGCGAAAGATAAATTACTTTTGCCTTTTGCCTTCCTTCAATAGAAGAGTAGGCATCATAGATAACATCTGGTCTAATTACCATACCAGCACCCCCTCCATAAGGAGTGTCATCTACTTTTTTATGCTTATCTTTTGAAAAATTTCTTATATCAATAATAGATATTTGAATTTTTCCTTTTTCTTGTGCTCTTCCTAAAATACTTGTTTGAATTGGTGCAAACATTTCAGGAAAGAGAGTTAACACATCAAATCGCATTCCATTTCCTTTCTTTATCTTAAACCTTCTATTAAGTGAACGATTATTTTTTCTTTTTCTAAATCAATTTCTTTTATCACTTCTTTGGTCGATGGCAACAAAATTTGCTTTCCTAAGGAATCTTTTACTACATACACATCATTTGCTCCTGTCTTAAAAATGTCCTCTATTCTTCCTAAGAGCTCTTCCTCATCTGTGTAAACTTCTAAGCCCAGTAAGTCAGCAATGAAATAAGTATCTTTTGGAAGCTTTTTAGCATCTTTTCTATCTATTTTTAAGAACAAACCTTTTAACAATTCTGCTTGTGTTTTATTTTCAACACCTTTTATTTTTAGCAAAACCATTTCTTTTTGATACTTTACTTCTTCTATTTCTACTTGTTCCATTCTTTCTTTTTTGCAAATATAAATTTTTTTTAATTCTTCAAATCGTGTTATTTCGTCTGTAAAAGGCTTTACTTTTACAAGTCCTTTTATTCCGAAAGTATTCACAATTTGCCCAATTTCTAAATACTTTTGCATATTTTCCTCTTAATCTATAAATTCAATCGTAATTTTTTTATGCTCTTTTCCTGCTACCGATTTCATAAGGGTTCTAATTGATTTAGCAACTCTACCTTGCTTTCCTATTACTTTTCCCATATCTGCATTATTTACTTTTACTTCATAAAGAAGAGTGTTTCCATCTTCTTTTTCCATACCCGTAACGTCATCTGTATGTTCTACAAGGCTTTTAATTAAGGTTTCAAGAATTTCTTTCATATCTTAAAATTCCTCCTAATTTGCTTTTTCGAATAAAGCTTTTACAGATTCTGTTGGTTTTGCACCATTTTTTGTCCAAGCCTTTAATTTTTCTTCGTTTACTGTAATAGTAGCTGGATTTGTCATTGGATCATAAGTTCCAATTTGTTCAATAATCTTTCCGTCTCTTGATTTTCTAGAATCTGCTACCACAATGTGATAAAATGGAGCTTTTTTAGCACCTACTCTTTGTAATCTAATTTTTACCATATACAATTCACCTCTTTCTTCTTTTCAAAATTTATCTATTTAGGAAAATAAATAACTTTATTACATGAATTTTTTCAAATCTTTTGGGTTTAAATTCTTCATCATGTTTTTCATTCCTTTTGTATCTTGCATTTTCTTCATCATTTTTTGTGTCATTTCAAAAGATTTCATAAACTGATTAATCTGTTGGACGCTTGTTCCACTTCCTTTTGCAATACGCATTCTTCTACTTGCATTAAGCAGACGTGGATTTCTCCTTTCTTGTATGGTCATAGAACAAATCATTGCTTCTATTTTTACGAATTCTTTATCCTCTACTTTTAAGTCTTTTAGGTTTGCCATACCAGGAAGCATTTTTAAGAGAGAAGAAAAAGATCCCATTTTTTTTACTTGCCTTAATTGTGTTAAATAATCTTCTAAGTCAAATTCTTTTTTCTTTAATTGTTTTTCTAGTTTTTCTGCCTCTTCTATATCAAACGATTCTTCTGCTTTTTCGATAATGGATAAAACGTCTCCCATTCCTAAAATACGAGAAGCCATTCGATCTGGATGAAATTCTTCTATATCACTTAACTTTTCCCCAGTTGCTGCAAATTTAATTGGTCTATTCGTTATTTTTTTAACGGATAAGGCAGCACCACCACGAGTATCACCATCTAATTTGGTTAATACAACTCCATCAATGCCCAAATTTTGATTAAAGCTTTCTGCTACATTTACTGCATCTTGTCCTGTCATGGAGTCTACTACTAATAAAATTTCATGTGGTTTCACATTTGCCTTTACATTTTTTAATTCTTGCATTAGTTCTTCGTCAATATGAAGTCTTCCTGCTGTATCTAAAATAACTACATCATTTAATTTGCTTATGGCAACGTTCATAGCTTGCTTTGCAATATGCACTACATCTTTGGATTGTTCATTACTATAAACGGGAATGTTTAACTGTGAACCAACCACTTGTAATTGTTTAATTGCTGCTGGCCTATAAATATCACATGCCACAAGTAATGGTTTTTTGCCTTGCTTACGAAGTAAGTTTGCAAGTTTTCCTGCTGTAGTTGTTTTTCCGTGAACCTTGTAGTCCTACTAACATAATAACAGTGGGAGGATTGGAAGTAAAATTAATTTTGCTGTTTTCCCCGCCTAGAAGTTCAATTAATTCATCTTTTACAATTTTAATAACTTGTTGTCCTGGTGTTAAAGATTTTAATACATCTTGGCCTAGAGCTTTTTCTTGCACACTTGCTATAAAATCTTTCACAATTTTATAGTTCACATCCGCTTCTAACATAGCAAGTTTTACTTCTCTTAACATCTCTTTTAAGTCTGTTTCCGTAATTCTTGCTTTTCCTCTTAGCTTTCTTGTAATTTCTTGAAGCTTTGAAGATAAACCCTCAAATGCCATTTGCATTTCCTCCTTCTACACTAAGCAACTTAGTTCTTTTCTTACATGATTTAGTATCTTTTCTATTTTTTTGTCTGATGAAGTATTTTCAATTTTGCTCAATTCATTTAATACTTCTTGTAATAATTTTTCTTGTTTCATTGTCTTTTCCATAAATGAAAGCTTTTCTTCTAGCTCGAAAAGTTTATTCTCCCCTTTCTTAATAATGTCTCTAACCGCCTGTCTTGTAATTTGGTTATTTTCTGCAATTTCGGAAAGAGATAGGTCATGGTTATAATAGTCTGTTAAAATTTCATATTGTTTTTTGGTTAGCAATTTGCCATAAATTTGGCATAAGATACTAACTTGCACATTTTTTTCCATAATACCACTCCTTCTTTCGTAATGCTATTCTACTTTACACCATTTTTTAGAATTTGTCAAGTACTTTTACATTACTTTTTATTTTTCTTAAGGAAACGAAAAAAAACAGGCCTATACCTGTTTTATTTTCTTATATAAGTAATATATTCATAATCCAATGGATTTTCTTTGTTTTTCAGTCCTTTTTCACAGGTTACAACTTTCCATTCCTCTTCCTTTACTTCCGGGAAAAAAACATCTCCTTCAAAGGTTTGCTGTATTTTAGTTAAATATAATTTACTTGCATAAGGCATTAATAACTTATAAATAGTTGCTCCCCCAATGACAAAGTTTTCTTCTTCTGAACTTATATATGGTTTTAGCATGGAAATATCTTCTAATACTTCTACATTCTCATTTTCAATATTCATTTCCATATCATTACAAAGAATAACATGTTTTCTATTGGGTAAAATCCTTCCTAAAGATTCAAAAGTTTTTCTTCCCATTATAATAGTATGCCCTGTCGTCAATTTTTTAAATCTTTTTAAGTCTTCTGGTAAATGCCAAATTAGTTGATTATCCCTCCCAATTACATTATTTTGTGCAACAGCTGCAATGATACTTAACATTCTTCCTTTTCCTCCTTATTTCTCTTGTTTACTCTTATTTTATCCTAAATGTCCCTTTAGAAAACGTCCCTAATGGGACATTGTTAAATCGCAACTGGTATTTTTCCAAGTTTAATTTCTTTATTGTAATCATAGTCTACAATTTCGAAGTCTTCTACTTGGAATTCATAGAAATTTTTAGTTGGATTGTGTATAACGAGTTTTGGACATACTTCCATTGGTTCTGCTGCTATTAGTTTTTCCACTAGTGGAATATGTCTATCGTAAATATGGCAATCTCCTATGTTATGGGTTAAGGTTCCTACTTCTAAACCTGCTACTTGTGCAAACATGCATAAAAGTGCTGCATATTGCATTGTGTTCCATCCATTTGCTGCTAGCATATCTTGAGAACGTTGGTTTAAGATTAAATGCAATTTGCCTCCTTTTACAAGCCATTGGGTGGAATACGCACAAGGTTCTAAATTCATATCTTTTAAATCTTCATGAACAAAAATATTGGTTAAAATACGACGACTTGCTGGATCTTTTTGAAGTAAATATAAAACAAAGTCCACTTGGTCCATTTCTTGGATTCCTTCTTTGGTTTTAAATTGGTATTTTTTTGCCATTTGGTAACCGTAAGCTTTTCCGATTGTACCATCTTCTCCTGCCCATTGGTCCCATATATGAGAATTTAAATCCTGAACCTTATTAGATTTTTTTTGCCAAATCCATAAAATTTCATCAATAGCCCTTTTTACCGTTTGGCTATTGTTTCTAAGAGTAATCATGGGAAATTCTTTTCCTACATCATAAACATTGGTAACACCAATTAAAGAAATATAATTTGCCTCTTTTCCATCTTCCCATCTAGTTCTAACCCCAGTTCCTTCAGAGGAATAACCCTCTTTTATAATACGTTTACACGTTTCTATAAAATGTTTATCTGCTTGTGTCATCTTCCAACCTCTCTCCTTTTTTTCTAAATTTTATCATATGCCATTTTTTTTGTAAAGTTATTTTTTTTTAGCAAACTTGTATAAGAAATCACCATAATTTTATTGACTTATGTTAATTCTTATGTTATATTTTGACTCATAATAGTTTCACTTAATTCTTTTTATTCATTAATAGAAAGGAGAAAATTATGGCAAAATTCGACCAAATGTACTTAGACACCTGTGAAAAGATTTTAGATTGTGGCGTTAAAACAGAAGCAAGAAACGGTATTACCTATCGGATTGCTGGTAACCACTGGATTTTTAATTTAGCAGAAGAGTTTCCTATTCTTACTACCAAACAGGTAGCTTGGAAAACAGCCATTTTGGAAATGCTGTGGATTTACCAACAGAAATGTATTGCTGTGGACTGGTTGCGCAAAAGAGGAATTAAAATTTGGGACAAATTCGAAATTAGCGAGGATGGCATTTATCGCAACCCAGACAATGGCCAAGAAACCTTCTTTGGCAAGGAATGGGCTGGCACTATTGGAACTAGCTATGGCTACATTATAGCACATGGCGGTGAAAAAGGTGCAGAAGACCAGATGGACGCTGCTATTGAGAAAATATTGCACAATCCTGCTGACAGGCGCAATATCATCTCCATGTGGCAACCTCCTTTTTTTGATAAA
>CANRFE010000002.1 GCA_947629805.1 uncultured Clostridia bacterium
CCTTTAATTTATGTGCTTCTCTTAGCATCTTTTTTCGCATGGAATGAACAGCAAAAACAAAATCAATAGAAAGCATAGTATCAATTTTAGGTCCAATAGCAAAGCCATTTAATAAATATTTTACAATGTTTATTTCTTTTTCTTTTTCCTTAGAAAGAAAGGCATAATAACTGTTGTATAAAGAAGCATAAGAAATATTTTTTACAATTCCATGAAAAATTCTGCTGGCTTTTTCTGTACTTGTTTTTTGTTCTTCCCAATTTTCTAAGAAATTGAATTGGAATGCCTCCTGCGGAATAATTTTATAGGGAATTCTTTTTTTGCAGTAGCAATCAAAAACAAGGCTAAGAAGTCCTTCAAAAGAACCATCATATACATAAGTTTTGTTTATAACATGCCCGTTAAACATTTTTGTTTATCCTCCTTTGTTGGAGTAAGACTATCGAAGAGAGAAGTTTGCACAAAATCAGGAGAAGTTGTGGAAGCACGTTCTAAAAAAAGTAAATTTTCAGCAATAAAATTTTGATTAAAAGTTTTTATAGGATCGAAATATTTTCCATCACAAGTAATAAAATAACGTGCTCGTTTTAATACAATACCAAGCTTTTTTAAGTTTTCAAAGGTTAAGTGAAACTCTCTTCTTGCTTTGATAATACGTTTTGCAGAAACAATGCCAATACCGAGGTACTTTTAGCAGTGTCTGGTAATCTGCTTTGTTAATTTCAATAGGAAACAAATGCAAATGGCGAAGAGCCCATTCGCATTTTGGGTCTAAGTAAGAATGAAAATTCGGATGACTTTCTTCTAATAAATCCTCTATTTTGAAACCATAAAAACGTAAAAGCCAGTCTGCTTGATATAACCTATTTTCACGAAGAAGGGGAGGACTTGCAAGAGTAGGAAGATGGGAGTCTTTGTTCACAGAAACATAAGCAGAGTAATAAACGCGTTTTAAATGAAAGTTTTGGTACAAACTTTCCGACAATTTCATAATTTGCAAATCATTTTCTGGCGTAGCGCCTACAATTAATTGCGTGGTTTGTCCAGCAGGAACAAACTTCTCTTTATATTTCGATTTTTCTTGCTTCGAAATTTGGATTTCTTGCGAAATATATTTCATAGGAGTTACAATACCTGCTTTTTCTTTTTGTGGGGCTAGTAATTTTAAGCTATTTTGAGAAGGGAGTTCAATATTAATACTAGTACGATCTACTAAAAAACCTACTTTCTCAATTAATTCTTTACTTGCTCCGCGGAATGGTTTTGACATGAATATAACCGTGGAAATGATATTCCTTTCTTAAAAGGAATATCGTTTCATATAAACGTTCCATTGTAAAGTTAGGATTTTTTATAACAGCGGAACTTAAAAATAAACCTTCAATATAATTTCTTTTATAAAATTGAAGGGTTAAATCGGCAATTTCTCTTGGCGTAAAAGTAGCCCTTTTGATAGAATTGGAACAGCGATTAATACAATATTTGCAATCATAAATGCAGGCATTACTCATTAAAATTTTAAGAAGAGAAATACACCTGCCGTCTGCTCCGCCAACTATGGCAAATACCAGAAACATTCCCATTTCCTATCCCATTTTTTGTATTGGCACGTCTGCTCCCAGAAGAACTACAAGAAGCATCATACTTAGCAGAATCGGCTAATATTTTTAATTTTTCTTCTAATTCCATATACTCCACTTCCTACAAATAAATGTTTGTATATAGCATACCATAGCAAAAAGAAAAAGTCAAACAAAAATTCGCAAAAATAATTGACTTTTTTCTTTTTGTAACATATAATACAAAACATAAAAGAAAAAGGAAAATATGCATAGGGTTTGGAAAAGAAACCAAGAACAAAAATAATTTCACTTTATATAGGAAAAAGGAGCAATAAAAACAATGAAAATTAATATTGTAATGGTGGAGCCAGAAATTCCACAAAATACAGGAAATATTGCAAGAACTTGTGCCGCAACAGGAGGAAAATTGCATTTAGTAGAGCCCTTAGGTTTTGAAATAACCGATAAAACTCTAAAAAGAGCAGGGCTAGATTATTGGGACAAACTAGATATAGAAAGACATACTTCTTTAAAAGCATTTTTAGAAAAATACAAACCAGAAGAAAACAATATGTATTTTGTAACAACAAAAGGACAAACTTGTTATTCAGAGGTAGATTATTCTAACATGGAGGAAGTATTTTTATTATTTGGAAAAGAAACAAAAGGTTTGCCAGAAGATTTGTTAAAAAAATATTTAAACAAAACCATTCGTATTCCTATGAGAGAAACACTTCGCTCTTTAAATTTATCTAACTCCGTAGCAATTGTAGTTTATGAAGTATTAAGGCAAAAACAATTTGAAAATTTGGAAGAAACAAGTCAGTATTTTACATAAAATATTGACAAAATAGTTCCGCTTGTATATAATATAGTATATATTTTGTAGAAAAAAAGAAGGGATTCCTTCTCTAAAAAAATTTCATTTACAATCTAACTTCAGGAGGAAAAGAGAAATGGAAGCTAAAAATAGGAACACAAATGTTGTAACTTTGCAAGGGAGAATAGCATCCGACATGGTGTTCGATCATGAAACGCATGCAGAAAAGTTTTATACTTTTTTCTTAGAAGTAAAACGGTTAAGTATACAAAAAGATTGCATTCCTATTATAGTATCAGAAAATTTTCCACAAATTTTTGGAATAGAGCAAGGCAAGTATGTTTGCATACAAGGAAATTTTCGCTCTTTTAATGATTGGCAAGAAGGAAAAAGCAAATTAATTCTAAGAGTTTTTCTAAAACAAATTGCTTTTTTAGAGCAAGAAAATAATGAGAATGAAATAGTTTTAAATGGTTATATTTGTAAAGATACAATTTATCGTAAAACATTATCAGGAAGAGAGATTACAGATTTTATTTTAGCAGTCAATCGAATATATAAAAAGTCGGACTACATTCCCTGTATTGCTTGGAATGAAAATGCAAGGAAAATGGCCGAGTGTACAGTAGGTATGCATCTTATCGTATGGGGTAGAATTCAGAGCCGAGAGTATCTAAAAAAACTTTCTGATAAACAAATAGAAAAAAGAATTGCTTATGAAGTATCGGTTAGTAAAATAGAGTTAGAAAGTGAAGAATAAATTATAGAAAAACAAAGAGCTTGGAAAATTTCCTAGCTCTTTGTTTTTTAAAAATAACTTAATATTTTAGAAAAAAGTATGTTTTCTCTTTTTTTTGTGATAAAATTTGATAAGAAAAGGAGAAAAAAATGGAAGAACAAAAAAGGAAGGTTGGCTTATCTACAAAAGAAGTAGAAGAAAGAAAAAAGAAAAATTTAGTAAATTCAGATACAACACCGAAAACAAAAAGTGTTTGGCAAATTATGAAAGAAAATTTTATCACTTTATTTAACCTATTAAATTTCGTATTAGCTTTTAGTATTTTTGCAGTAGGTTCTTATAAAAATATGTTGTTTTTATTTGTCGTTCTTATCAATACGGCTATAAGTACAATACAGGAAATACATTCCAAAAAGATTGTAGATAAGTTAGCGGTTCTTGCTAGTGCAAAAGTAAAAGTAATTCGTAACAATAAAAAAGAAGAACTTTCTATTTATGAATTAGTAATGGATGATGTAATAGAATTAGAAGCGGGCAATCAAGTAGCAACAGATAGTATTTTAGAAGAAGGTTTTGTAGAAGTAGATGAATCTTATTTAACAGGAGAGGCAGATTCCATTTATAAACAAAAAGGAGATACGATTTTTTCCGGAAGCATTATTTTATCAGGAAGTTGCAGAGCAAAGGTAATTCATGTAGGAGAAGAAAACTATACAGCACAAATTTCCAATGGTGCTAAATATATAAAAAAGGTGAATTCAGAAATCATAAAATCACTAAAGAAAATTATTAAAATTTTAACATTTGCTATTGTTCCTATTGGCTTGCTTTTATTTTGCAATCAATATTTTTCTTTGGGTTCTAGTTTGCAAGAAGCGGTAGAAAAAACAGTAGCAGCTATGATTGGCATGATACCAGAGGGGTTGGTGCTATTAACAAGTACTGTTTTGGCGGTAAGTGTTATTCGTCTTTCGAAAAGAAAAGTATTGGTACAAGATTTATATTGCATTGAAACATTAGCAAGAGTGGATACTTTGTGTTTAGACAAAACAGGAACTCTAACAGAAGGAAAAATGGAGGTAAAAGAATTTCTTGCCATAAAAGAAAAAGAAGAATTTGAAAATGCGATGGCAAATTTTGCTTTTGCTTCTACAGATAATAATTCTACTATGCTTGCTATAAGAAAAAAATTTAGAAAAAGGAAAGAAGAGTGGAAGGAAGAAAACAAGATTCCTTTTTCTTCTAAAACAAAATGGGCAAGTGTAACGTTTTTAGAAAAAGGAACTTATCTTCTAGGTGCGCCAGAAATATTACTAGGGCAAAATTTGAAACTATACCAAAAAGAAGCAATAGAAAAAGCAAAAGAATTTCGTATTTTAGTAATGGTACATACAAATGAGGCAATAGAAGAAAAACAAATTCCAACGAATAGGGAAGTTGTACGGCTTTTTATATCTAAAAGATAAAATTCGAAAAGAAGCAAAAAATACTTTGCAATATTTTCAACAACAAGGAGTGGAAATAAAGATTATTTCAGGAGATAATCCTATTACGGTAGCACAAATGGTAAAAGAACTTGGTTTAGAAAACTTGGAAAACTATATAGATGCTAGTACTCTTAAAACAGAAGAACAAATAAAAAATGCGGTCTTACAATATAGTATTTTTGGAAGAGTTACCCCAACACAAAAAAAAGCTATTATTTTAGCCTTAAAAGAACAAGGAAAAGTAGTAGCTATGACAGGGGACGGAGTGAATGATGTATTAGCATTAAAAGAAGCAGATTGTAGCATTGCTATGGCAAATGGAAGTGATGCAAGTAAAAATGTAGCACAACTTATTTTGTTGGATTCTAATTTTGCTTCTATGCCACAAATAGTAGCAGAAGGAAGAAGAAGTATTAATAACTTAGAGCGTAGTGCCTCCTTATTTTTAGTAAAAACCATTTATTCCACCGTTTTAGCCGTTTTATTTTTACTCTTTCAACAGGAATATCCTTTTATTCCTATTCAATTAAGTTTAATTAGTATGGTAACTATAGGAATACCTTCTTTTTTATTAGCACTGGAACCAAACAAAGACCGTATCCAAGGAAACTTTTTAAGGAATATCAGGAAAAAAGCACTGCCAACAGCGCTTACGGTTATTTTTAGTATTGTGAGTATTACCATAGCCTATCAACAAGGAAAAATACAAGAAGAAAGGTATTCTACCTTATGTGTAATAGCAGCAGGAATTTCCGCCATTTTTCTTTTATTTACATTTGCCAAAGCAAGAAAAACAGAAAACAAAAAATATCCTATTTCTCGCTTTCGCCTTGGTTTAGCAATTGCCATGTTGTTTTTGTTTTTAGTAGGGCTTACTACTTTTTCTTGGTGGTTTTCTATTTATCCACTAGTAAAAATGCAAAAAGAAATAGTCCTAGTAAGTATTATGTGTTTTGCCTATTTTCTTCTTTTTCAATTAGGAAGAAAGAAATAAATAAAGCACTCTTCTCATTGAATTTTAAGAAGAGTGCTTTTATAAAAAAGTTTAGTTTTGGGAAGCAAATTTTTGCTTTACTGTATCAATTTTTGTTTGTTCTGCTGTATCCGTTTGATACCAACCTTTTTCTTTCATTAAATTATAAATTTTGTTTTGTATATTTAAAGATTCATTTAAAGCGTCTTGAAAGGCCATGTGAACTTCTGCAGTTGTAGATTCAATTGTTCCATGAAGATATAAGTCGCAAACTCCTTTTATAACTAATAATTCACTTTCCATTAAATCCTTATCTTCCATAAGTACCTCCTATAATAAATTTAAGAATTTGCTAGCTAATGTAGCATGTTTTTGCTCTAACTCACCCATATAAGTAGAAAGAGTAGGGTCTGTTAATTTCCCAGATGTTTTTTTGGCACATGATTTCATAAAATTTTCATGTCCTAATGCATCTTCAATGTATAAAAGTTCTTTACTTGTCATTTCCATCACCACCTAAAAAAAGTATGTCCGAAAATAAGAAAGATATACCAAATTTTGAAATAACATCTTCCATTTTTTTGACATACCATATAGAAAGGAGGAAATTAAAAAATGAAATACCAACCCGAAAGAGCGAGTTCCTATTGGAATCAATTTAGTAAAATTTTATGCCAAATGGCAGATAAAATGTTGAATACGAAAAAGACGAACAATATTACATTAGATTTTATTCAATGCATGATTCCACACCATGAGGCAGCTATTGCTATGAGTAAAAACTTATTAAACTATACAAGTTATATCCCTTTACAAAAAATTGCAAAAGGAATTATTACAATGCAAACAAGAGGGATTGAACAAATGGAACAAATTGCAAAAACCACTCCCAAAGTTTATAATTCTATGATAGATGCATGGAATTATAGGCAAAAGTACTTAGAAATTACACAAAATATGATAGAAAAAATGAAAAATAGTCCTAGGTGTTATAGTATAAATTTAAGTTTTATTAACGAAATGATTCCGCATCATGAAGGTGCCATTGCTATGTGTGAAAATGTATTACAATATCGAATCGATTTAAGATTAAGAAAAGTAGCAGAAACAATTCTGCAAGAACAAAGCCAGGGAGTAGAAGAACTAAGGCAAATAAGGAAAAGGCTAGTTGCAAAGTGAAAAGATAAAAAATCAAAATCTTTGCGTTCTAATACAACTTCTCTATGAATACACTTAAACAAAAGTATTCAAGATGGAGGTTTTCTTTCTATGAGGGGTTACTCAATTGAGGAGCGTGCAAATCAATTAGCACACTATATCATCGATTCAAAAGATACGGTAAGAGGTGCTGCAAAAAAATTTGGCGTAAGCAAATCGACAGTACACAAAGACTTAAGTGAGAGAATTGTAAAGATAAATCCTGCACTTGCAGCAGAAGTAAGATTAATTTTAGATGAAAATAAAGCGGAAAGACACATAAGAGGAGGAATGGCAACAAAAATGAAGTATATCCATCAAAAAGAAGATAAAGCAGGGTAATAAAAGAAAAATAGAAAAGATTTAGGAGCAGAGTGTCAGTCCTAAATCTTTTTTTGTCACCAATCAACAAAATACGACATATCATATAATAGAAAAATGATACGAGGTGGCAGAGTTGAAGAAGTTTAAGAAAGGTGATATTGTAGGAAGAATTTCTTATAACCAAGATATATTATTTGAAATTACAAAAATTATAAAGACAAGCAATCAACATGAAATTATGATATTAAAAGGGATTACAGAAAGAATTGAAGCAGATAGTCCAGTGGAAGATTTAGAACATGTAGATAAAAGAGTAGTACAAGAAAGAATGAAAAAATTAGAAAGCAAAATAGTAAATCGTATTGAATTCTGTATGAAAAATCCCCAATATTGTATTAGCAAAGCAAAAGGAATTTTTTCGAATTCTTCAGAAGAAAGAAATAGTACTATCTTAAATACAGGAAAAATCTTGCATTTAGATGGGGATAAAAGATATAGTGAAAAATCCATGAAATATTATCGAAGTTTAGGCTTAAATGCTATTGTAAAAAATGTTGTAGAAAATAAACAGGCACAAGTAATAAAAAGCTTGTTGGAACGTTATCAACCAGATATCTTAGTTTTAACAGGCCATGATGGTATGATAAAAAAAGGGACAGGATTTAATGATATTTACAATTATCGAAATTCTAGATATTTTATCAATACAGTAAAAGAAGCTAGAAAATGGAATTCACAAGGAAAAGACCTAGCTATTTTTGCTGGTGCATGTCAAAGTTATTACGAAGCCATTATGGCAGCAGGAGCAAATTTTGCTTCTTCTCCTCGGAAGAATTATGATTGATTTTATCGATCCTTTAATTGTAGCAGAAAGAATTGCAACAACGGAAAATACCAAATATTTGACTATCCGTGACATTAAAGATGAATTAAGAGATGGGGAAGAAGGAGTAAGTGGGATAGGTTCTATGGGAAAAAAGGTACTTTCTTAAAAAATTTCCTTTTGGTAAGATTTTCTACTATGTCCCAAAAGGGACAGATGCTCCTTTAGAAAACGTCCCTAATGCGACATTACGTAATAAAATGGTAATCATATTGTAATACAAATGTAACATAACAATATAGTGCTTGAAAGAAGCGAATTACAAGTTATGACATAAAACTTTTCTTTTTGACATTTTCCATGCTTCATGATAGAATAAGTTCATCTTAAAGAAGTAGGTGATGTACATGATTTGTAAGAGTGATATCGCAAATCTAAAAACAGATATTGGAGATATGATAGGACAAAAAATTATTGTGAAAGGCTCTTTAGGAAGAAGCAAATCTTTTGAAAAAGAGGCAACTATTCAAAAAGCATATCCTAATATATTTGTAGTAAAGTATGAAGAAAACGAAAGAAATGTTACCTATAGTTACACCGATGTTTTAACAAGAACAGTGGAAGTGGATGTATTTGATGGAAAAAATTATTCTCCTCTTATTCCACCAACTGTAGATGTAAAAGCATAGGAAAAGAAAAAAACAAAAGGAAAAAAAGAAAAAGTTGAAAAATTCCTAAATTTATAGGAATTTTTTTTGTGCCCAAGCAATATACATTTAATAATAAAAAATGAAGGAGGTATATTGCAATGGCAGTAGCAACTAGTAAGGAGACCCTATGTATCAACCAAGAAATCGGACAGAAAACAGATACAGCCATCGTAGAGGAGGATTTTGTAGTTCCAGATATTAAGCCAGATATTTTAAGTACCATTCGTACAAGTGGAAATGTTTGTATTTATAAAAAAGAAGTCATGGATGGCAAAGTAAAAATAGATGGTATGGTGCAAGTGTATATTATGTATTTGGCAGATGAAGAAAACTCTTGTGTAAGGAGTTTAAATGCAACGCTTGATTTTTCAAAAACCATTGACTTTGATGTAGTAAAAGAGGGCATGGTATTAGAAGAAAAAGTCATTTTAAAATCGGTAGAATGTAGGGTATTAAACGGAAGAAAAGTGAATGTGAAAGCTTTACTAGATTTTGATATAAAAATAACATCAAATGAAGAATTAGAATTTGTAAAACAAATAGACGAAATTCAAGATGTTCAAGTACTAGAAAGTAATTTACAATTAAATTCCTTATTGGGGTCTGGAACAACTAAAGTATATGCAAAAGATACAATGATGATTGATAATATGGATAATTTAGCAGAAATTATGAAAGTGGACCTTTCTATTATGAATCAAGAAACAAAAATTAGTTATAACAAAGTACTAGTAAAAGCAGATAGTTACGTAAAAATAGTGTATTTAACAGAAGATAATCGTTTGTGTACAGCATCCCAAATGATTCCTGTTATGGGTTTTATTGATATGCCAAATGTAGAAGATGAAAATTTATGTGAGGTACGTTATGAAATAAAAAATTTGCTGGTAAAACCAAATAATGTGGAGGAACATTCTATTTATGTAGAAGCAGAATTAGAAATTACATGTCATGTTTACCAAAAAAAGGAAGTCAATATTATTCAAGATTTATATAGCCCTAGTGTAGATTTGGTATATAAACAAAAACAGATTCAAGCAATTTCCCAAAAAGAAATTGTAAAAGAAATTTGCTCTATTCGTGAAAAGCAATTTATTTCCGAAATTGGAAATCATAAAATTTACGATGTGGAAGTAAAACCAAGCATTTTAAATCAAAACCTATTAAAAGATCGTATTATGTATGAAGGGCAAGTGGAATTAAATTTTTTATATGAAGCAGAAAACAGTAGTAAAGTAGAAACAAAAAATGTAATACTGCCTTTTAATTTTACACTAGATTGCACAGGTGCTATGCCAAGTTCTCAAGTGGAAACAAAAATAGCAATTCATTTGCAAGACTTTACTATTTTATCGGATGGAAGTATGGAAATAAAAATAGATTTAGAGTTTTTAGTGCATTTATCAAATAGTCAAACAATTCAGGTAATAGAAGAAATTAATGTAGAAGAAAGTAGGCAAAAACAAAGATGTAGTCTTATTATTTACTTTGTAAAACCAGGAGATACTTTATGGAAAATTGCAAAAAAATTTAGAAGTACGGTATCAAACATTGCAAATATGAATGGAATAGAAGAGGAAAATAAAATTAGTATAGGACAGCAATTATTTATACCAAGTGTAAGTTAAAGGATTGTACCCCATGGAAAATCAAAAGGGAAATAAAGTGGATAAAATTTATTCACGAAGGCGAATCATCTTGCCAAAATTTAAGTTTACTTATTACAAAGGCAAAAGACCAGAAAAAAGACAAATAGCAAAACGATGGAAAATGACTTGCGTCATTTTCATTGCTCTTATAACTGCAAGCTTAATTGTTAAGTCCATTTCTCCTATTATAGATAAACAATGTAGAAATATAGCCAAAAGTATTGCAACAAGAATTTCTAACGAGCAAGCAAGCATTGTTATGGCAAAATACCAATACGAAGATTTATGTACAATTACCAAGGACAACACACGGCAATATTCGTATGATAAGTGCTAATGTGGCACCAGTAAATGAAATTATTTCCGATGTAGCAATAAGAATTCAAGAAGAATTCAATAAAAAAGAAAATTCCAATTTTCATATTAGAATTGGAAGCCTTACAGGTAGTAGACTACTTTCAGGAAGAGGCCCAAACTTAAATATTCAAGTGGCTACCATTGGAAATATTGATACAGACTTAAAATCACAATTTAGCTCTACAGGAATTAACCAAACTTTACACCGTATCTATTTGCAAGTAGAATGCGAAGTAGTTGTTTTAACACCGATTCATACCATAGAGCAAACAATAAAAAATCAAGTTTTAATTGCAGAAGCGGTTATTGTAGGAACAACCCCAGATACGTATTACAACTTAGAAGGCATGACTTCAGATGATATAATGGAAGTGATGCAATAAATAGAACAATCATACAGAATAGAATAATAAGAAAAGGAAAATAAGAAAAAAAGAAGAGAAAGAAAAAACAAGAGAAGGAAAAAAGGAAAAAGGAGGAAAAGAGAAAAAAAGGGAAAAGGGAAAAAAGAGAAAAAACACTAGAAAACTAGTGTTTTTTCTTGACACTTTCCTTAATAGGCATTAAAATAAAAAGTAGAAATGTCCCATTAGGGACGTTTTCCAAAGGAGCATCTGTCCCTTTTGAGACATTAGAAAGGAAAAATATGTTAGAATTAAAAGAAATTTGTTTTACAAGAGATAATAAAAAAATATTAGATCATGTGAGTTTAAGCATGGATACAGATAAATTTGTAGTGATTACAGGACCTAATGGGTCTGGCAAATCCACTTTAGTAAAAATTATTATGGGCTTGGAAAAGCAAGATACAGGAAAAGTATTATTTGAGGGAAAAGATATTACGAATTTATCTATTGATGAAAGAGCAAAATTAGGTATCGGTTTTGCTTTTCAGCAACCAGTGAAGTTTAAAGGAATTACAGTGTATGATTTACTAAAAATGTCTTCTGGAAAAGAAATGAATAAAAAAGAAGCTTGTGATATTTTGTCTAAGGTAGGCTTATGTGCTAAAGAATATGTAGATAGAGAGGTAAATGGTTCTTTGTCTGGTGGAGAATTAAAGAGAATTGAAATTGCAAGTGTAGCTGTTCGTAATTCCAAATTAACCATTTTTGATGAACCAGAGGCAGGAATTGATTTATGGAGTTTCCAAAGTTTAATTAAAATTTTTGAAGATATGAGGAAAATAGTAAAAGGCACAACCCTTATTATTTCGCATCAAGAACGTATTTTAGATATAGCCGATGAAATTATTTTAATGAAAGAGGGCAAAATACAAGCAAAAGGAAGCAAAGAAGAACTATTAGGACAAGTCTTAGAAAAACCTCTATGTTGCAAATTAGGAGGTGATACCCACAATGGATAAACTAGATATAAATTTGCTTCATGAAATTACGGATATGCAGGGAGAAACTTTTGAAGGTGCTTATAATATTCGAAAAAATGGACAAGGAATAGAAAGAAAAGTAACAGACAACATTCGTATTGTAACGAAAAAAGACGTTTCCGGCATAGATATTTATGTAAAAGAAAATACAAAATTTGAATTTGTTCATATTCCAGTAATTATTACGGAAAGTGGTTTGAACGATTTAGTTTATAACGATTTTTATATTGGAAAAAATGCAAATGTTATTATTGTAGCAGGGTGTGGTATTCATAATGATCACCATAAAGATTCGCAACATGACGGAATTCATCGTTTCTTTTTAGAAGAAGGAGCAAAGGTAAAATATATTGAAAAACATTATGGAGAAGGAAAAGGAACAGGAAAAAGAATCTTGAATCCTGTAACAGAGGTGCACTTAAAAAAAGGAGCAACCTTAGAAATGGAATCTACACAAATAAAAGGGGTAGATTCTACCATAAGAACCACAAAAGGGATTTTAGAAGAAAACACCAACTTTGTGGTAACGGAAAAAATTATGACACATGGTTTGCAAAAGGCAAAAACCGTTTTTGAAGTAGAATTAAATGGAAAAAATGCTAGCACCAAAGTAACCTCTAGGTCAGTTGCAACGCAAAATTCTATGCAACAATTTGCATCTAAAGTAACGGGAAATACAGAGTGTTTTGGACATGTCGAATGTGATGCTATTATAAAAGATAAGGCAAAAGTTATTGCGATTCCAGAAATTATTGCAAATAATGTAGAAGCTAATTTAATTCATGAAGCAGCTATTGGAAAAATAGCAGGCGATCAGTTAAGAAAATTAATGACTTTAGGATTAAATGAAAAAGAAGCGGAAGAAGCAATTATTAATGGCTTTTTAAGATAAAGAAAAGAGAGAAGAACAATGGAAAAAATGTTACCAAAAAAAATAACTTGGTTTGATAAAGTGAGAAATGCTATAAGAAAAATGACAGGAGTTAAAGAAGGTTCTCGATTTATTCTTGATGTAAAACCAAAAATAAAAGAATATTCCGATATAGAATTAATGAAAATGGCCACTATAGAAGAAAAATTGCAAAAGGCAATGCAACAAAATCATACTTCTTTACTTCTGCAAAATGGTATTTCAGAAAAAGAAGCAGAAAGTTTATTAGAATGGACAGTTCAAAATGCAAGAAAGGAACTTGGAAAGGATACCGAAGAAAAATTAGAAGATAGGAGTTTATTGGGGTATTGTGGATTTGGACAAGGAGTTACAGCTACTACCTTAAAAAATATGGGGTTATCTCCCTATATTGTAAATGTCAATCCAACTTTAACAACACAAACAGGGAGACACGCATTTGTGGCAGTAAAAATGCCAATACAAACAAAAGAAAAAATAGAGGAGAAACTTTATTTAATAGATACTACAGTAAAACAATTCTTCTTAAGAAACGAAGTAACCAATGCGCAAGGGGGTTATATTAAAGATAAGAAATTTGGAAATAAAGTAGCTCCTTTGGCAGGGTATTGGATGTTGCAAATGAAAAATGGAAGACAATTTGCAACAGAATTATTGCAAAATGGTTTTATAGAATTAACAGAAGAAAATGCGAAAATATATGGAGATGCTTTTACTTTAGAAGGAAAAAACCGTAAAAATCCTACAAAAGTACCAACAAAAAAAGAATTGTTAACAGGAATAGAAGGAAAAAAATATATACAAAATATAACCAGTAAGCAAATGCAGGAAGAAATAGATTATGAAGATAGAGAGTTAGAAGAAAAGTGGAATGTTAACGTAGAAACACCACTCATGAATAAAAGCAAGCTAAAACAACAGGTAAACTATAGGACAATAGAAGAAAATAAAGAAAGACAAGAAGAAATGACACGTGAATAGAAAATAAACAACAAAAAACTCGGAAATAAAATTTCCGAGTTTTGTATTTTTATCTCTTTGAGAATTGTGGAGCTTTTCTTGCTTTTTTAAGACCATATTTCTTTCTTTCTTTCATACGTGGATCTCTTGTTAAGTATCCGTTTGCTTTTAAGGTTGGTCTAAATTCACTATTTGCTTCATTTAATGCTCTTGCAATACCATGGCGAATTGCTCCAGCTTGCCCAGTAAAACCTCCGCCTACAACTTTTGCAATTACATCATATTTAGCAGTTGTATTTGTTGCTGTTAAAGGTTGTCTTACAATAGTTTTTAATACTTCTGTTCCAAAATATTCATCAATTTCTTTTCCATTGATGGTAATAACGCCAGTTCCTTCTAATAGTCTTACTCTAGCAATTGATTTTTTTCTTCTTCCAGTGCCATAAAAAGCAGTTTTAACTGATTTTGCTTTTGCCATATTATTTTACCTCCCAAACTTCTGGTTTTTGCGCAATGTTTTCATGTTCACTACCAGCATATACTCTTAATTTTTTAACCATTTGTCTTCCTAAGCTGTTATGTGGAAGCATTCCTTTAATAGCAAGCATCATAGCTTGTTCTGGTTTGTTTTCCATCATGACTCTAGCAGTTGTTTCTTTCATTCCGCCAATATATCCAGAATGACTTCTATAGATTTTTTGGTCTAATTTTCTTCCTGTTAAAACAGCATCTTTACAGTTAATAATAATAACATGATCTCCTACATCCATATGTGGTGTATAAGTTGGTTTATGTTTTCCTCTTAAAATTTTAGCAGCCTCTGTTGCTACTCTTCCTAAAGGTTTGTTAGCAGCATCTAAAAGGTACCATTTTCTTTCAATTTCGCTTTTTTTCACGCTATAAGTTGTATTATTCATGGTAATAAATACCCTCCATTCATTTAATAATAGCATTGCTATGAAATTTACCTAACATTGAAACTACCGGGGAGAAGTTCCACGCAAGGATAAATAACATTTTTAACTACGCTATATTATTCTAATACAAATAAAAGGAAAAGTCAAGAAATTTTGAAAAAAATTAGGAAAAGTATTGACAAAAAGAAACAAAAAGAGTATCATAGTAAAGAAAAAAGAAGAAGTTATCCACTTCTCACCTTATCTATGTGGAAAAAGGTTAATAAATATTTTATTTTAAGAAAAACTTAGAAAATATATTTAGGAAAAAGAAAGTGGATTAGTGAAGGTAAGCTAATTCTTTTTTTATGCAAAAGAAGAGTAAAAAATGCTTTTCTTAAAATATTGGAGGTGTTTTATATCAAACAAGATTTACCAATTAATGAACAAATTAGAGCAAGGGAAGTTCAAATTATAGATGACGAGGGAAAAAAACTAGGTCCTATTTCTATTCAAGAAGCCTTAGATATGGCTTATGATAAAAAGCTAGATTTAGTCTTAGTGGCACCAAATGCAGAATTACCAGTTTGTAAATTAATGAATTACGGAAAATATAAATTTGAACAAGCAAAAAGAGAAAAAGAGGCAAAAAAGAAACAAAAAACCTTTGAACTAAAGGAAATTAGAATTACACCTAATATTGAAGAACACGATTTTACATTTAAATGTAAAAATGCTAGAAAATTCATTGAAGAAGGAAACAAAGTAAAAATTACAGTTCGTTTTCGTGGAAGAGAATTAAACTATGTGAAATTAGGAGAAAGTGTTTTAACTAAATTCATAGAGGAACTAGCAGAGGTGGCTACACCTGAGAAAAAACCAATATTAGAAGGAAAAAATATGTTTATTATATTAGCCAAAAAAGTAGAAAAATAACTTTGAAAAGCTATTAATATAAAGAAAAAAAGGAGGAAAACATTATGCCAAAGTTAAAAACAAATAAAGCTGCAAAGAAAAGATATTCTTATACAGCAACAGGAAAAGTAAAAAGAACAAAATCAAATAGAAGACACTTGTTAGCAAATAAAACTTCAAGAGCAAAAGCAAGAGGAAAAGTACAAGATGCTTATGCAGACAAAACATGTGAGGCAGGAATTAAAAAAATGTTGCCTTATGGTAATTAAAAAATAAGAAAAAAGCTTTAGGAAGAAAGGAAGGAAAGAAAATGGCAAGAGTAAAAACAGCAAGAATCACTCGAAAAAAACATAAAAAAATATTAAAAAGAGCAAAAGGATATTATGGAGCAAAACATTATAGATTTAGAATGGCAAAACAAGCTGTTATGAAATCAGGAATGTATGCTTATGTAGGAAGAAAAGACAAAAAATCAAATTTTAGAAAATTATGGATTGCAAGAATAAATGCAGCAGCAAGAAGCAACGGAATAACTTATAGCAAACTAATTTCTGGCATGAAAAAAGCAAATATTGTAATCAATAGAAAAATGTTAGCAGAACTAGCTGTAAGCGATCCAAAAGCATTTAGTGAAATTGTAGAGTTAGCAAAAAAAGCATAAAATCATAAAAATAGAATAAATAATAGTAGGAAAAAACTACTATTATTTTTTTTGAAAAATAAGAGACAGAACTTGACGAAATTTGTAATTCAAGATAAGATAACAATAATAAGGTAAGAAGGGAAGAAAAAATATGAGAATAGGAATTGATATAGATGGAGTATTAACAGATATAGAAAGATTTGTTATAGATTATGGAAGTAAATATACAATAGAGCATAATTTACCCTTACAAATAAAATTGGGCGAGTATGAGGAGAAAAAAGCATTTGGTTGGACGCAAGAACAAACGTTAGAATTTTGGCAAGAGTATCTAGTGTATTATGCAACAAAATATCCAACAAGAGAGTTTGCTTCTGAAATAATCCAAAAATTAAAAGCAGAAGGACATGAGATTTATTTGGTAACCGCAAGAAATAATTATGGTTTACCAAAAGAATATGATGGAAAAATGAAAGAATTAGTAGAGAAATGGCTAAAAGATAATGCTATTTCTTATGATAAAATCATTTACACAGAAGAAAGTAAATTGCCTTATTGTGTAGGAAATTATATTGAAATTATGATAGAAGATGATCCAGAGCATATTGAAAAAATAGCCACCAAAATACCAGTGTTATGCTTTGATAGCCAATATAATAAAAAAATAGAAGGTTGTAATATTACACGTGTTTACAGTTGGTATGATGTGTATCATACAATAAAAATGAGAAAATAAAGAAAAAAACTTGCATTTTATAAAAGTTGCAAGTTTTTCTTTTTATTGTTTTTTCATTTTTGGTTTGGAAATTAAAGAAGCTAAATAACCAAAAAAGACGGCAGCAGCAATTCCACCAGCAGAAGCTTTTACGCCTCCTATAAAGGCACCAAGCAAACCATTTTCTTGGACGGCTTCTATAGCTCCTTTGGCAAGGTTAGCACCAAAACCAGTAAGAGGTACCGTAGCACCACAACCTGCAAAATCAATTAAATATTTATAAATTCCAAGACCACCTAAAATAGCTCCTAAGGTCACAAAGATAACTAAAATTCTAGCAGGTGTTAATTTCGTTTTATCAATTAAAATTTGTCCAATAATACAAATAATACCACCAACGACAAAACAACGTAATAATTGCATCCAGTCAATACTTTGTAAAAATTCCATTTTTTCAATCTCCTTTCTAAAATACTTTAGGACGCTTCTTTTTGTGCCATCCATGAAAAGTCATTATCGTAAAGGATGAAATGACACAAAGGGGAGAGATGACACAAAAGGAAACGCCCTAAAAAGAAACATTAGCATTTTTCATTTTCAATAGCAATAGCATGTGCAATACCAGGAATAGACTCTCCTTGTTGAGAAGTAGTAGCGTTGGTTAAAGCACCAGTTGCCATTAATAAAATTTTGTTTATTTTTTTCTCACGTAATTGTTTGAAAAAATAACCAGAAAATACAGTTCCAATACAAGCACAACCACTACCTCCACTATGGGTATCTTGCTTCAATTGATCAAAAATTAAAACACCACAATCGTCATAATTCGCTTTTATATTATAACCCTTCGTTTGGCATAAATCTTGCAAAATATCTTTTCCAATATGTCCTAAATCTCCTGTAACAATAGCATCATAATAACTTGGCTTTCTTTTCGTATCTTCAAAATGTGTCATTAAGGTATCAAAAGCAGCAGGCGCCATAGCAGCTCCCATATTGTTGGCATCTTTAATTCCCATATCTACAATTTTTCCAGGCGTAATATGGGTAATAAAAGGACCATTCCCATTGGAAGATAAAACAGCTGCACCAGAGCCAGTAACGGTCCATTGTGCACTAGGTGGTCGTTGGTTTCCAAGTTCTAAAGGAAAACGAAATTGTTTTTCTGCGCTACAAAAATGGCTAGAAGTAGCACAAAGTACATTATTTGCTGCTTGTGCTTCCAAACAAATACTAGCTAAGCACATTCCTTCTACAAAAGTAGAACAAGCACCAAAAATACCAAAAAACGGAATATTTAATTCTCTTAAACCAAAACTAGAAGAAATACATTGGTTTAATAAATCACCAGCAAAACAAAAATCAAGATTGCTAGCTGGAATACCAGATTTGGTAATTGCCAAATTAACGGTTTCTTTAATAATTTTACTTTCTGCTTTTTCCCATGTTTTTTCACCCCAAAACTCATCTTCTAAACATTGATCAAAATAACTTGCTAATGGGCCTTGAGCTTCCTTGGGACCAACAATAGAAGCAGTTTCTACAATAGTTGGTGGGTTAGCAAAATGAATAGTTTGTTTTCCTAATCGATTCACAATCATCATCCTTTCTATGTCTCAAAAGGGACGTTTTCCAAAGGAGTATCTGTCCCTAATGGGACATTGTTTCTTCTTTCATGTCGCAAAAGGGACAGATACTCCTTTGGAAAACGTCCCTTTTGAGACTTATGAAAATAAAGTAGCAATAATGCCAATAATAACAGAGGCTGAAATTCCAAATACTAAAACGGGTCCTGCAACCGTAAACATTTTTCCGCCAACTCCCATTACATAGCCTTCAGACTTGTATTCAATAGCAGGGGAAACAATGGAGTTTGCAAATCCCGTAATAGGAATTAAGGAGCCTGCGCCTGCAAATTTTCCTATCTTATTAAAGATGTTGAGCCCTGTTAAAAAGGCTGCAATACCAATTAATACAATGGATACTACGGTATTAGAGGCAGTTACATCCAGTTCTTTATATTTACAAAAATCAAAAATAATTTGTCCAATAGAACAAATGAGACCACCTACCCAAAAGGCATTAAAGCAATTTTTTAAGATAGGTGAATTAGGTGATTTTTTATCTACATAGTCACTGTATTGTTGTTGCGTTTCTATCGGATTCATTTTTTATCACTGTCCTTTCTTCTTTTAATCTCTATCGCGGTCAATAGTAAAAGCTAAATCTAAATCCACAAAATATTCTTCAATTTTTTTTCCATTAATTTTGGCTCTTTGATCTAAAATTTTTACTTCTGTTAAGTAATCAAGAGTTTTTGAAGCTTCTGCAACGGTTTGTAAAATAGCATCTTTCCAAGACACAGTAGAAGTTCCTGTTACATAAATATGTTTTTCCATGAATGATCACAATCCTTTCCTTCACTTTTTCTATTTATATATTTTCCTAAAAAATGAAATTTATACAAATTCTTAAAACTTAGAAAAAAAACTTGAAAAGTCGAAAAAGATAAGATAAGATTAAATAGAAATAATAAAATCAAATAAAAAAGGAGCAGATATGAGAGCAAAAAGAGAAAAAAAGGAAAATTCAAATTGGATAGTAAAATTCGTGGTGGTTGCTATTTTTCTAGGAGCTATTGCTATATTGCTGAATTTAGCACCAAATTATATAAGAAAAAAAGCAACAGGAAAAATAGAAGTCATTATTAATAATAATGATGTAACAAATAGTATGAAATTGGATGCTTTTGTAGAAGATGGGACCGTTTATTTAGCAACAAAAGATGTAGCAAATTTTTTTGATGAAGATATTTTTTACGATAATCAATATGACCAAATTATTACCACTTCTACTACAAAAGTAGCAGTATTGCCACTTAATAAAAAAGAAATGTATGTAAATAGTAATAAAGTAAAAATTTATAGTGCTGCAGTTAAAAAAGAAGGAGAATTGTATTTGCCTTTTTCTGAGTTAGGCGATGTGTACAATGTAGAAGTAAGTTATAAAGAAAAAAGTAATAAAATTACGATTGATTCTTTAGACAGAGAGCAAAAAAAAGCAAATGCTTCTAAAGACATTTCCATAAAATATAAGCCAACGATTTTTTCTAAAACAATAGATAAAGTAAAAAAAGGGGATAGTGTTGTTGTAATTGAAGAATTAGAAAATGGTTGGAATAAAGTAAGAACAGATTTAGGAAATATTGGGTATACCAAAGATATTACAAATTTATATACGGTTCGCCAAGACATGGAAAGAAAAAAACCAATGGAAGAAAAAGTAAGTTTAGTATGGGATTATTATACAAGCTCTGTACCAGACCGTACAGGTACTACTATAAATGGAATTAATGTGCTATCTCCTTCTTTTGCAGAATTAGTTAACTTAGGAAAAGGAGAATTAAATCTTAAAATTGGGCAAAAAGGAGAAGAATATATTAAATGGGCACATGAACATGGCTATCAAGTGTGGCCAATGGTTTCTAATAGCTGCTCTCCTGATATTCAAGATACTACCACAGAAATCTTAAACGATTACAAATTGAGAGAGAAATTAATTAATAACATTATAAATCTTGTATTAAAGTATCAATTTGATGGTATAAATATTGATTTTGAATATATTAAAAATTCTAATAAAGATATGTTTTCCCAATTTATTATTGAATTAGCACCACGACTAAAAGAATATGGAAAAGTACTTTCTGTCGATGTAACTGCACCAGATGGAAGTGAAGATTGGTCAGAATGTTATAATCGAAATAAATTAGGAAAAGTAGCAGATTATTTAATTTTTATGGCATACGATCAATATGGTACTTCTTCTACACAAGCAGGTACAACAGCAGGAGCAGATTGGGTAGAAGTAAATTTGAAAAAATTTATAGAGAGAGAAGAAGTAAGCGAAAGTAAAATTATTCTAGGAATACCATTCTATACTAGACTATGGGAAGAAAATGGAAATAGTTTAAGCAGTAAAGTAGTTTGGATGAAAAACGTAGAAAGCAATATTCCAGCTGGAGTAGAAAAGCAATGGAATAACGATACAAAACAGTATTATGTGGAATACCAAAAAAATAATAAAACTTATAAAATGTGGTTAGAAGAAGAAAATTCTATAAAAGAAAAATTGGCATTCCTAAAGCAATATAATTTAGCAGGAGCAGCATACTGGCAAAAAGATTTCGAAAGTAACAATATATGGAATATAATAGAACAAGAAATGAAATAAAAAAATAGGAATAGAAGACAAACACCTACATATAATGTAAAACAAGTTATAGGTAGGTGTTTTTATGATTACTATTTATTTAAAAGAAGCTCAAAAAGAAGAAATTTTCAAAAAGATTTCTATGCCCAATTGGCTACAAAAATTAGTATGGTATCTCCTAAAAAAGAGCAATTGGGTCATAGTAAAAAAAATAGCAGAGAATAAAAAAATATATTTTTTGCCTCATCTTGAAAAACGAACAATCTATTCCAAAGTAAAAAAGCGATTAGAAAAAGAAAAAACACAAACACAAACATTACAATTAGTTTTAGCAGAAAAAGTAAAACCGTATCAAAATTATTTTGAAAAATATAAAATTTTAACAGGAAGAAGTATCTATTTTGCCTGTTTAGAACCAATATTAGAAAAAATTTTAGAAGAACAGCCACTAGCCCTGCAAAATATTTATGTATTAACCAATCGTTACACGGAACAAAACGTAGCTACAATAAAAAGAATCCTACCAAAAGTAAAAACAATGAATCTGATTACACAAGAAATTGAAAAATATAAAATATTAGAAGAAATGATGCAAGAACAGGGAATGGTAATAAGTGTAGCAAACAATAAAAAGAAAAGCTTAAAAAAAGCAAAAATTATTATCAATTTAGATTTTTCAGAAAAACAACTGACCGAGTATTCTATTTTTCGTCATAGTATTATACTAAATACAACACAAGAAAAAATAAAGAGTATAAAAGGTTTTGAGGGCATTATGGTACAAGAATTTCAAATGCAATTAGAAGAAAAAACAGAACAGTGGATAAAGCAAAATGCATTAGAAAAAGAATTTAGGCAATTAGAGGTATACGAAAGCTTACAAGAGGGAAAGATAGACCAAGGGAAAATAAAAATTACAAACTTATATGGGAATCATGGAAAAATTGATGAAAAAGAACTAAGAAATTGGCAAAAAATATTGACAAATGAAAAAAACTAGATTAATATAATAAAGCAATAAAAAAGTACTTAAATAATAAGGAGGAAGGACAATGGAAGAAAATAAAACAGTGTTATTAACACAAGAAGGTTATGATAAATTAGAAAAGGAATTAGATTATTTAAGAACCGAGAAAAGGGCAGAAGTAGCAGAGCGTATTAAAGTAGCTTTAGGCTTTGGCGACTTATCAGAAAATTCAGAATATGATGAAGCAAAAACAGCACAAGCAGAAAACGAAGCAAAAATTGCAGACTTAGAAAATAAATTACGTTATGCCAAAATTATAGATGAATCCGAAATTGATACTAAAACTGTACAAGTAGGAAATGTGGTAAAAGTATATGATATGGAATTTGAAGAAGAAGAAACTTATACCATCGTTGGTTCAACAGAAGTCGATTTATCCCAAAATAAAATTTCTAATGAATCTCCTATTGGTGCAGCTTTAATGGGAGCAAAAAAGAATCAAATTGTAGAAGTAAAAGCACCAGCAGGAGTAATTCGCTATAAAGTTTTATCGATTACAAAATAAAAAAGAAAAAAGTACCTGAAATTTGAAGTGAACCCCGTTTAGTGGACACTGAAAAAAGAATCTATGGGACTACATTAATTTGTAGTCTCATATTTTTTGTTTGATTTTAATCTAATAGTATTATAAAATAATAGCCAATCTTTTACAATATCTATATATTGGTCTAGATTTGTGATATCATTATTATAGAGAGTTTCCTTTTTTAGAATGCCATGGAAACTTTCCATTGGTGAATCATCTATTGGAGTTCCTTTTCTGCTCATAGAAATAGTTATTCCATTTGATTCACAAATTTCTTTATATTGAAAAGATGTATATTGGAATCCTTGATCTGAATGTAGGATTACTCCATTTACATCTTTTCTTACTTTCAAAGCTTCATTTAATGTATCAATTACAATATTCAAATTATTTCTATTACTGATTTTATAAGCAACAATTTTTCTATCATATAAATCCAGAATCGTTGATAAATATGCTCTTTTACCATTTAATATTAGATAAGTTATATCCGTTGTCCAAATTTTATTTGGAGCATCTGTATTGAATTTTCTATTTACTAAATTAGGTCTCACATTTTCTTCAATTCTCTTATACGTTTGGCTTTTGATTTTTCTAGTATATTTAGGCTTTATGTCATATTTCTTCATTATTCTTTGAACTTTTTTATGATTCATAACTAATCCCCATTTTAAAAGTAAGCCTTCCTCAATTCTTCTATATCCATATGTACCTTTTGATTCATCAAATATTTCTTTTATTAAAAGATAGTCTGAATAGTCTTTATCTAGAGTATTTCGATATTTGTAATAGTTAGATTTACTAATATCAAGAACATCAAACAAATCTTTTAAATCGTATTTGTTTCTAAAGGTATCAATAAATCTTATTTTTTCTTTTGTTCTTCCATGAGGAAGGCTAGGTATTTTTTTAATATTTCATACCTTTTTTGATAATCAATCTTATCATTTACTATTTTTTGATTATCTGTTGTACCAATTTTCTTATACTTTCTAACCCAAGTTTCAACTGTTTTCCAGCTTGGGATAAAATACTTTTTAGCAATTTTTTTATATCCTAAACTACTATTAAAATAATCTTGAACTACGTGTTCTCTAAAATTATCATCATAGATTATAAATTTTTGCCCTTTTGTAGCCATAAAAAATACACCTCCATTTAGCATTTTAACATAGATTCTTTTTTCTATGTCTACTAAATGGGGTGCATTTCAATTTTTATACAAGGTACTTTTTTTTTGTGCTTAAGTGCTTAAAAAGAAAAAAATTAAATTTTTAAGCTACTTTCCAAAGCAAGGAAAATCATATCTTTTAATCCAGTTTCTCTCTGCTCAGGAGTAGCAACTTCTTTAATATATTGAGAATCTACTACGCTCATAATGCAAGAGGCTTTCTTCTTTAAGACTTTTGCAATATAAAATAAAGAAAACGCTTCCATTTCAGCACTAATAGGATGAAAGTCTTTTGGAATTCTTGATAAAAATTGTTCTATATCATCTAAATAAACATCAAAAAATTCGGCACAAATAGTGTTTCCCTTTACTAAATGAATTTGTTTTTCCTTTGCGGTTTGTTCTAAAATTTGGTTAATTTCTTTATTAGACTCTACAATATGGCAATTTTCATTATGAAACGTTAAAGCAAAATTTCCCTCTGTAAAGCATTGTTCAGAAAGAACAATATCAAATAATTTCAAATTTTTATCATATCCACCACAAGAGCCAATACGAATAATCGTATCAACGTCATAAAATTTATATAATTCATAAGCATAAATAGCCATACTTGGCATGCCCATACCAGACGCCATAACAGTAAGTCTCTTTCCTTTATAATTTCCTGTATAAGCATACATATTGCGAACAGAATTTACCAATTTTGCATTTTCTAAAAAATTTTCTGCTATATATTTGGCACGAAGTGGGTCTCCAGGCATAATTACAATGTTGGCAATCTCTTCTTTTTTTGCTTCATTATGTGGGGTCATAAGCAATCCTCCTTTTCTTTTTCTTTAGTATATCAAAGAAAGAAAAAAAAAACTACAAATTTTAAGAAAAATGTTGCAATAGAAAAATATTCATGATAAGATGATTACAATAAAAAGCTAAGAAATAGATTAAAAAAAAACCGCGTTTTTGGTTTATTTTTTAATCTTTTTTTTGTTTTTTATAAGAAAAATAAACGGAGGAAGTGCACATGAAAACAAAATATATTTTTGTTACAGGTGGAGTGGTATCGGGTTTAGGAAAGGGAATAACAGCAGCATCTTTAGGAAGATTGCTAAAAAATAGAGGATATAAAATAGTAAATCAAAAGTTTGATCCCTACATTAATGTAGACCCAGGAACTATGAGCCCTTATGAGCATGGAGAAGTGTTTGTAACAGACGATGGAGCAGAAACAGATTTAGATTTAGGACATTATGAAAGGTTTACAGATGAAAGTTTAAGTAAAAACTCAAGTATTACAATGGGAAAGATTTATCAAGAAGTGTTAGATAGAGAAAGAAGAGGAGATTATTTAGGAAAAACGGTACAAGTTATTCCTCATATTACTAATGCAATTAAAGAAAAAATTTATGCTTTTGAAGAAAAAAATGTGGATATTGTTATCTCCGAATTAGGTGGAACGGTAGGCGATATAGAAGGTTTGTCTTTAATAGAAGCGATTCGCCAAGTAGGAATTGAAAATGCACCAGAAGATGTGTTATATATTCATGTTACTTTGCTTCCCTATATACATGGTTCCAATGAATTAAAGTCTAAACCAACACAACATTCCGTAAAAGAATTACAGTCTTTTGGAATTAAACCAGACATTTTAGTTTGTCGTTCGGAAACAGAAATTCCAGAAAATTTAAGAGAAAAAATGGCGTTATTCTGTAATGTAAGAAAGGAAAACATTATTGCAAATCGCACGGCATCTTGTTTATACGAAGTTCCTTTAATGTTAGAAAAAGAAGGACTAGCTTTACAAGTTTGCAAGCATTTGAATTTAGAAAGAAAAGAAGCAAAAAATCAAGAATGGGAAAAAATGATTGCAAAAATTAATCAAGTAACGCAAAAAGAAGTAACGATTGCTATTGTGGGAAAATATGTAAGGTTGGAAGATTCTTATTTATCTGTTGCAGAAAGCTTGAAACATGCTGGCTTTGAAAATGGAGTAAAAGTGAAGATAGCTTATATAGATTCCGAACAAATTACAAAAGAAAATGTGCAAGAAAAATTAAAAGGAATAGACGGCATTATTGTACCGGGAGGTTTCGGAAATAGAGGAATTCAAGGAAAAATTGAAACCATTCGTTATGCAAGAGAAAACAAAGTGCCATTTTTAGGAATTTGTTTGGGAATGCAAATGGCAGTAGTAGAATTTGCAAAAAATGTATTGCAATTAGAAGATGTCAATTCTGAAGAGTTTGATCCAGAATGTAAAAACCCAGTCATTCATATTATGAAAGATCAAAAGGTCATTACGAAAAAAGGTGGTACAATGCGTTTGGGAAGTTATCCTTGTGAAATACGAAAAGGAACTTTAGCAGAAAAAATTTATCAAACCACAAAAATAGAAGAAAGACATCGTCATCGTTTTGAATACAATAATACTTATCGTGAACAAATGGAACAAGCCGGTATGATCATTTCTGGAACATCGCCAGATGGTACTTTGGTAGAAATGGTAGAATTAAAGAATCATCCCTTCTTTATTGCAGGACAATTCCATCCAGAATTTAAATCAAGACCAGATCGACCAGCACCATTATTTGTAGCATTCGTAAATGCAAGTAAAAAATAAGAAAAATGGTATAAAACCACCAAATTGGGAGAAAATAACACCAAATGAGGTGGTTTTTCATGAAAGAAAAAAGAAACAAAAAAATAAAACCAATTGCCATTCTTAGTATAGCATTTCTTCTTTTTATATCGTATTGTCTTTTTATTCGAAATGAGCAAGTAGAGGCTCTTTCTAAATATGGTTCTAGAGGAAATGAAGTAATTCAAATTCAAACCAAATTAAAACGTTGGGGCTATTATAATGGAAGTATAGACGGCATTTATGGAAGTCAAACACTAGCAGCAGTAAAATACTTTCAAAGGAAAAATGGGTTAACAGCAGATGGCATTGCGGGAACAAAAACTTTACAAGCAATGGGGATTTATACCTCTTCTAGTAGTTCTAGTTCTTCTAATAACACGAACAATGTAAATTTATTAGCAAGACTAGTGTATGGTGAAGCAAGAGGAGAACCTTATACAGGGCAAGTAGCAGTAGCAGCAGTGGTATTAAACAGAGTAAAAAGTTCTAATTTTCCTAATACCATAGCAGGCGTTATTTATCAAGCAGGAGCTTTTGATGCAGTAAGAGATGGACAAATTAATTTAGCCCCCAATAGTAGTGCAACCAAGGCAGCACAAGATGCTATTAATGGGTGGGACCCATCTTATGGAGCAATTTATTACTTTAACCCCAATACAGCAACCAACAAATGGATTTGGTCTAGACCAGCTACAGTAACAATAGGAAATCATAGATTTTGTAAATAGAAAATGAATGGATAAAATTTTCCATTCATTTTTTTAAGGCAAGAACTAAAACAGCAAAAAATGAATACATGGTCAAATTGAAAACATTATCTTGCAAAAACAAATAGAACAGTATATAATAAAGAAGATTATGAGGAATAGAAGGGGAAAAGTAGATGAATAAAACAAAAAGAAAAATATTTGAAACTTCTATGAAATTATTTGCAGAAAAAGGGTATGATGCAACAAGCATTGAAGAAATTACAGCAACAGTAGGAGTTGCTAAGGGAACACTATATTATCATTTTTCGAGTAAAGAAGAAATTTTTCAATTCCTAGTAGAAGAAGGAGTGAAACTATTAACCAATAGTATTACTATAAAAACCGCTAAATTAACAAATTCTTTAGATAAAATAAAAGCCATTGTATTAATTGAATTAAAAGTACTAGTAAAATATGAAAGTTTTATGACGATTATTTTAAGCGAAATCTGGGGAACAGGAGCTCGTTCCAAAATGTGTAGAGATTATGTATTTTCTTATATTCAAATGATACAAGAAATTGTAGAAGAGGGAATGAAAAAAAATGAAATAATAGAAGCAGATGCCAATGTAATTGCTTCTCGGAATTTTTGGTTTTGTTTGTTCTAGTTTAATTTATAAATTAAGAAGAGAAAAAAATATAGAATTATTAGAATTATATAAAGAGATTGAAAAATCTTTTATTGTGAAATTAAGGAAGTAGAAAGGAAAAACACAATGAGAATATTAAGAGATTTTAAAATACCAAATTTTAAATTTGAAAAAATTAAAATGAAAGATATAGAAGATATCGAAGAAGTAGAAGTCGATTATGAGAAATTACAAAAAAAGCAAATTCTGAAAGAAAAAAGAAAACAAAGAGGTTATGAAACCACAAATTATCAAACGATTAAAGAAATATTTGATAGAACAAGACAAAAATACGCACAGAATATTTTCATGCTTGAAAAATTTAACCCAAAAGAACCATTTACAAAAATTACTTACGAGGAGTTTAGTCAAGATGTAATAGGCTTAGGAACAGCTTTAAGAAACAAATATAATTTAGCAGAAGAGAGAGTTGTTATAATTGGCGAAAATACCTATCAATGGTATGTCTCTTATATGGCAATGCTTTGTGGGGTAGGAATTGCAGTTCCTGTTGATAAAGAATTACCACCAAATGAAATAGAAAATGTTGTAAACCGTGCAAAAGCAACCGCTGTTATTTATTCCCCTAAGAAAAAAGATATCATAAAAAAAGTGCAAGATAAATTGCCAGCAGTAAAATATTTTATTTCTATGTATTCAGAAGAAAAATTAGAAGGAAGAGAAGTGGGACTAAATAACATCTTAAAACAAGGAAAAGAAATGGTACAAAAGGGGGATGATTCTTTTTCCAAAATTGAAATTAATCCAGAAGAGTTTAAAGTATTAATTTTTACTTCAGGAACAACATCTAATTCCAAAGGAGTTATGCTATGCAATAGAAATTTAGCAGAAAACGTTAATGCCGTTAACCCTTATGTAAGGTTATATGAAACCGATCGTTTCTTTTCGGTTTTACCACTTCATCATACTTATGAATCTACAATTGGCTTTTTGTTACCCGTATCCAAAGGTTCTTCTATAGCCGTTTGTCAAGGACTAAAGCATATTGTAGCAGACTTAAAAGAAACGAACCCAACAGCACTACTTGCAGTTCCTTTGTTAATTGAAAGTTTATATAAGAAAATTAATCAAACCATAGAAAAAAGTGGAAAAACAGGTTTAGTGAATTCTATGATGCATATTACGAATGCATTAAAAAATGTAGGAATTGACATTAAAAAGAAAGTATTTGCCGAAATTTATGAAAACTTAGGAGGAAATTTAAGATTTGTGGTTTCTGCTGCAGCACCAATTGATCCAAAAGTAGGAAAATGGTTACAAGATTTAGGAATAGGATTTTTACAAGGATATGGTTTAACAGAAACTGCGCCAATAGCAGCTTTAACACCAGAATATGATCCAAGAGTAGGGTCTGCTGGAAAAGCGGTATTATGTGCAGAATTAAAAATAGACAATCCAAATGAAAAAGGAGAAGGAGAAGTCTTAATCAAAAGTTCTACTTTAATGTTAGGGTATTATGAAGATGAAGAAGCTACCAAAGAAGTAATAGAAGGGGAAGGACAAAATCGTTGGTTTCATTCTGGAGATGTTGGCTATTTAGATGCAGATGGTTTCTTATACATTACAGGAAGAATTAAAAATGTAATTGTAACGCAAAATGGAAAAAATATTTATCCAGAGGAAATTGAATTAATGCTTGGAGAAGTATCCGAAATTAAAGAATGTATGGTGTATGGAAAGGAAGTAGAAGGAGAAAAAGAATTAATTATTACTGTAAA
>CANRFE010000003.1 GCA_947629805.1 uncultured Clostridia bacterium
AATTTTTTTCACAAAAATTCCAGCGATTTCTCACTGGAATTCTTGTTTTCGGGTTCCTATTTTAGGACGCCCTCTTAGTGGAGGTAATGAGACTTGAACTCACACGGATAAAAATCCACCATCTTGGCAAGACGGCATGTCTACCAATTTCATCATACCTCCATACAAAAGGGTATCATAAAAATAAGAAAAAATCAAATACTACATTTTAGAGGTGTAGTATGAACGAAAAAGAGATAATAGAAAAATGGATAAGTGGACTAAGTAAAGAACAGTTAGCAAAAATGTATAAAAGGCAATACAATCAAAGCATAAGGATAATTAGATCAGAAGTAAGAAACAGACATAGTGGAAGATTTATAACAAGTTATGAAGCATTAAGGTATGTTGAACAAACAATATACAGATATTTGAAAAGGAAGTGAAGGAACATATGATAACAATAATAGGAAAATGTGATTTATGCAATAGGAATACAACAGATTTAAATAGTATTATATTATATAAAAAACATTTTGATTATTGTCAAAAATGCGAAAAAAAAGCTGAAGAAATAAAAAACAAGTTTAAAGATGACATCCAAGAAGAATACTTGTGGTTTGAAAGAAATTTAGAAAGAATAGAAAAAAACTTTTACAAAAAAATAATAGATCAAAAATAGGAGGTACATATGAATAAACAAGAACTGGTTGAATTATTAAAATCATACAAAGAAAACAAAGCTAAATTAAATATCAAACTAAAAGAATTAAAATTAGCAAGGATAAAATTAAAATCTTGTGAAGATATAGATACAAGTTTAACTGTAGCTTATGGTATAAATCAAGATATACATAGTAAAAATAAAATCACTAATAAAGTCCTTCAGAAAATAGAAAATAACGATAAAAGGAAACAAGAATTAAAACAAGAGATAGAAAATTTAGAAGAAATAGTAAAGAATTTAAGAGATAAAGTAGAAGCGGTTGATGATAGATTAGAAGGTTTAAAATTTAAGGAAAGAAAAATGCTAGAGTCTTATTACATAGAAGGAAATACTTATGAAGATATAGGAAATAGAATTTATTGGGAAATTTATCATCAAACTAGAACAGGAGAAACTATAAAAGGAATAATAGATGATGCGATTGAAAAAATTGCAAAATTATAAAATTCGGTAAAAATTCGGCAAAAATTCTATATTAATTACTGTTTATATATAGTATAATAAGAATAGTAAAAAAGTCGCAACTGGAGAAAAACCAGTTCACAGTTCAAGCGACAAGGTCCATTCTTTAGTATTTATAAGCTAGTTATAGATTTATTTTATAGCTAGTTTTTTATTATGTAATTAACAAATGCTAGGTAATGTTAATATAAAGTCTATCTCCATATAGACATCTCCTTTTAATTATATAAATTACCTTTTGTTGCAATTAGAACTGACCTAGCGAGTTCTGATATAAATATAAGATAGTTATGTAGGATATATCAATACCACGAGGCGTGGACTTCGGTTAGGTGTGGTGTGAGTATTGTAAACTAACCTGCAATGCTTATATATCTTACATAGTGTCTTATGAGAATAGATAAGAGAGAAGGAAATATAGGTGTGTGAATTATGCGAGCATCATAAAATAATTTTAACAAGAGAATGGAAGAAAACAGCTGGCTATGAACCTGAAAGAAATAATAATAGTTATAATGAATGGGTAAATCCAAAATCCTTTGAGCAATTAGAAATGTTTATTTTAAAAGGTGAAAATGATGAAAAAGCAGGACTTATGATAAATACAATAAATGGTGCGAGATACATAGATATAAATTATTGCCCAATGTGTGGGAGAAAGTTAGGTGAATAGTATGGTAGAAATAAATCAAAATGTTGATGGAATAACAATTAAATCTGACAATATTGATAATATGCACGAACTAATGAAAGAAATCAAAGAAAAAACAAAAATGTTAATAGATAAATACAATGTAGAATATGTAGATTTATATATAAATGATAAAAAAGATGTGTATGTAGAAGTAAGAATGTAGGTGGATAGTATGAAATATAGCAACTTTGATGAATATCCTCATAAAATTTATGCAACAGCATTTTTAGTAAATGGAGAATTAGCAGATTATAAAATATGCAACCATAAAAGAAATTGGGACGAAAGAACATTTAGAGGGGCTTCTTGGGAAGGTGAAGTATGGCAACACGGATTTATAGACAAAGATTGGGCTTTAACTTGTGAATATAAAGAAATAATAGTTAATAATGATGATGAGCATAATGAAGGTTTTGATATATTAAAAGATTGGCTATTTGATAATTTTAAATTATATAAAAAGGCTAACTTGATAAAGGAGTAATGTTATAGGCAAGATTATAAAAAGAAAGGGATAAAGCCTATGAAAACAAAAGAATCTATATATGATACATATCAAAGATTAATATGTTCCAAATGTAAAAATAAAAATAGCAAATTAAATTTATGTGATATTAGAAGAAAAATAGATGGGACTTTATGTTGTTGCTATTATGAAAGAGAAAGTAAAGTAGAAGGTTATAAAGACAAAAAGAGAATGTCAATTACAGCAAGAAGAAACAAACCCATTATGAAAGGAATTGATAAGTAATGAAAAAATGGACTAAACAAACTGCAGAAGAATACATAAAGAAAGCAAAAGAAAAAGGTTTAACATATTGGAGTGCTAAAGATTATTTAAAACATCATAAGACTATGAGTTCGATCATATAAAAAAGGAATTATTTATGTTAGTTAAAGCAACAAACAAATATGAAGAATTAAATTTAAATGATAAGGAGTATGTTATAGACAAAATTATAAAAATGTAATTGAAGAAGTTATTTAAAAAAGGAATAATAAAAAAGCATGAAGAAGAGAAGGAAAAGAAGAAAATATTATAATTGGGTCGAAGAGATAACAAAAGGGAATACTGATAGATTTTATCATTCAACTGACTTTGACATATGGAGAGAAAAAGTTTTAGAAAGAGACAGGTATGAATGCCAATTTTTTGCTGGTAAATGGGATGATGGAATACACAAACCTTATACTATAAAGCCAGTATTAGCTAATACAGCACATCATAAGAAATCAATAAAAGAAAGACCTGACTTAGCTCTTGATGTAGACAATGGAGTTGCATTGTCATTTGAAGCTCATGAAATTATAGAAGATAGAAAAAGGTTTAGATATAAAAAGAAAAAGAAGCTAGTAACAAAGGAAAGGTGGTAATATGAATCTAAAACATTTAATGCAAGCATATAACTTTAATAATATAGAAGCGGAGATAGAAAGAGAAGTAAACGAACAAGAAGAAAGAGCAAGAGTAGTAAAGTTTAATGAAGATATACATGCATCATGCTTATTAGATAAAGATGATACAGTAATAGCAATGAACATATTTATAAATGGTATAACAAGTAATAACAAAACAATAAATAACCAGCTAAAGCATATAATCCAAGCTCTAATAGTTATTCAAAAGACAATAGAGTTATTAGGTAACACAAAGAAAGAAGAAGCCAACAGTATATTAAATCAATTAGAAATGTTTAGTGGACAGTTAAAGAAAAAAGCTGTCCGATTCTTAGATTATATATACAAGATAGAATCAATTGATGGTATGTTGATGTTCTCAATAGTATATGATGAGCTAGAAGAAAAAGAAATAAAAAAGAATAATAATAAATCTAAAAAAGATAAAAAAGAAGCGGTGCTAATATAAAAAATAAAAAAGAAAGCCCCCCATTAAATCTGAAAAAGTTTTTTGGCTTAAAGGGAGCGGGTGTGGGCTCACAACTGTTCAAATTTTTTCAATCTTTCGCGTGTAAAGGGGGTGTTAATTTGGCAATTAAAAAAAATACGTCAAAAGCTGCAAATAAAAAGGAAAAACAATTAGAAGAAACGGTAAATACATTGGAAGAAAAAATAAGACAAATAGAAAACGCAAAGCAATTAGAAGAAAGAATACAAGAAAAAAAAGAATCAATAAAAGATGCACTTCAAAACCAACTTATCTCACAAAATAAATTTGGACAGCAATTTGAGGACATGGTTAATGATTATCTATATCTTGTTGAATTAAAGGAAAGATTACAAAATGATATAGACATAAATGGAATTAGATACAAAACTATTGGAGGAAATGGTTTTATGTCATATAAACCGAATGAAAGTTGTGAAAGGTTACTAAAAACAAACGCACAAATGTTAACAATTCTAGAGAAACTAAATTTAAAAGCTCCTGAGGAAAAGCCAGAAGAAGGTGAAGGAGATGATTTGTTGTAAAGAAATAGACGAATATATAAGATTTGTAGAAAAAAACCCAAATGAAACTGACGATGAAATAAAGTTACTAATTAAAAATATTGTTAAACCTACATTATCGAGAGATGATGTTTTTTTTGATGAGGAAACATTTAATAAGGCAATCAAATATTGTGAAAAATGGTACTATAAATTATTCCCATATCAGAAATTTGCATATGCACTATTTTTTATGTATGACAAAAATAATCCTGATATAGTGATTTTTCCTGATATATTAATTGTGATGGCAAGAGGAAATGGAAAAGACGGAATGATAATGCCATTAGCAAACTTTTTACAGACACATTATTATGGTGTTAAAAATTACAATATTGATATTGTTGCTACATCAGAAGAACAAGCATTAAATTCATTTAAAGTTGTTTACAATATGCTAGAGTCTAATAAAGATATTATGAAAAAATATTTTTATTGGAATAAAACCGAAGTAATAAACAAGATAACTCATTCTATATTAAGATATAACACAGCAAATGCAAAGACCAAAGACGGAAAACAAAGTGGAATGATAATATTTAATGAATTACATGCATACGAAGATTACAAACAAATAAATGTATATAGTTCAGGCTTAGGAAAAATAAAACACGCAAGAACAGTTACAATAACAACAAATGGAACTATTAGAGATGGACCTCTAGATGAAAAATTATCCTCATCGAAGTCAGTATTGAATGGAGAAGATAATTTTCTTGGATTACTACCAATTATTTATAAAATTAAAGACTTAAAAACAGTAGATATTCCGATGAAAAAGTTTTTAAAAACTAAAAATAAGGAAGATATAGACATAACAGTTTGGTGTCAGGCAAACCCAAGTTTAAGATATATGCCAGTTTTAATGAATGAAGTTATCAGAGATTATCTAAAAATGCAAAAACAGAAATCTTATAGAGCGGAATTTTATTCAAAAAGAATGAACTTACCACAACAAGACGAAGAACAGGCAGTAGCTGAATGGGATTTAATAGAAAAGGCCTCATATAGTGATGTTGAAAATAAAGTGCCTAGAGAAACAGGGAAGATAGGAGGAAGATCTGCTATTGTCGGAATAGATTTTGCATCTTTAAGAGATTTTGCAACAGCAGGTTTTTTATTTAAGATTGATGAAGAATATATATGGAGATGTAAAACATGGATTTGTAGCAAAAATAAATTCTTTAAAGATATTAAATTTCCATTTCAAAATATTGGACAAGAAGGATACCAAGATTTTGAAGTAACATTAAAAGAAAGTATTGACGCAAGAGAAATAATTGCATGGGTTGTATCAAAAATGTCAAAATACAATGTAAAAAAAATTGTACTAGATAATTTTAGATTCACATTCTTAAAACAAGTGTTTGAAGAATATGGAATTGAAGTAGAAACAAAACAAAATCCACAAGGATTAGTAAGAATGATACGTTATCCAGCAAGTATCGCAGCTATAGTTGCACCACGAATAGAAGTAGCGTTTGCAGAAGGAAATATCAATATTGGAGACAGTGCAATTATGAGATGGGCAATAAACAATACAAGTATAAAAGACAAGAAAGATGGTAATAAATCTTATGAGAAAATAGAGCCTAAATTAAGAAAAAATGACCCGTTTATGGCTTTTGTAGCAGCAATGAGTGTTCAAGAGCTATTAGATGAAGTAGTTATATATGTTTAAAGGGAGGAGAAACATGCTATTTTTTACAAATAAAAAACAAGATGCAGATAATTTTTTTGATATATTGCTAAATAAAACCAATAAAACAGATTGTATTTACACTATTGCAGAAGCTCACGCAATAGATTTGATAGCAAAAACCATAGCAAAATGTGAACTGCAAGTATTTAGTAAAAATTTAAAAAGTAAAAAGATAGAAAAAACAAAAGATGAAATATATTGGGCTTTAAATATACAACCTAATTACTACGAAAATGGCACAAGTTTTATATACAAATTAGTGGTTAAATTATTAACTAAGAAAAAAGCATTAGTGCTGATACATAAGGATATGAGAGGCAACCCTATATTATATATTGCTGATGATTTTGTGGTAAGTGATAGTTTACTATATGGAAAAGTATTTTCAAATGTAATAATAAGTGATGATGAAGGAAATTCACTAGACATGATAAAACGATATGATTTATCAAACTCAATATACTTTTCTATTATGAATGATAATTTTAAAAAGGCATCAGACAATTTTAAGGCAAATATGTCAAAACTTCTAGATACTGCAATTAAAAGTTATAAACGAAGTAATACAGCTAAATGGAGATTAAAAAATCCAGGAGGGCAACCTAAAATAAGAGATGCAGAAACTGGAGAAGAAATTGACTATAGTACATACAAGGAAAAACTAACAAATGGGCTTATAAGTGAAGATGAAGCAATTATATTATTATCGCAATTATTTGATTTAGAAAACTTAAATAAAGATATAGGAAATAAAGATTTAGGCGATATAGATAAAGGAATAAAACAGATAACAGACACAGTTGCAAGAAACTGGAACATTCCTCTTGACATATATTACGGTAGTAAAACAGAAAAATCAACAGGAACAAATGACTTTATAACTTTTGCAGTAGATATGTATTTTAAATTATTGGAAGATGGATTTAATATAGGATTAGTAGGTCAAAGAGATTATTTGCAAGGTGAATATATAAAATTTAATAAACACAACATAACACATAGAGATATATTAGATTCTACAACAGGAATGGACAAACTTATGTCTAACGGTTTTAGTAGAAACGAAATAAATGAGTTATTAGAATTACCAAAAATAGATGAAACATGGGCTGATAAGCACTATGTTACTAAGAATTACTCAAATGTGGAAGGAGGTGTAGAAGATAATGGAGAATAATTACCTCAACTTCAACAAGGTTAATGAAAATGAAACAGAACTATACATATACGGTCCTGTTGAAGAAAAGACATGGATTGATGATTGGTTAGGAACTGGAGATAAAAAGACGGAAGCCTTTGAATTAAAAGATGCTCTTGCCAGAGTTGATACACCGAATTTAACAGTTAGAATAAACTCATACGGTGGAGACGTAGCGGAAGGTCTTTCTATCTACGGTTTACTTTCAACATTTAAAGGACATGTTAAAACAATAGTAGATGGATTTGCGTGTAGTGCTGCATCAGTAATTTTCATGGCAGGAGAAGAAAGGATAGTACCAGAAAATGGTCTATTAATGATACATAATGCATGGACAGAAGCATGGGGAGATTCAAACAAGATGATAAAAGTTGCAGAGGATTTAGAAAAAATCACAAGACCGTCTTTAGACATTTATGTTAAGAAAACAAAATTATCAGAAGCAGAAATAAAAGAAAAAATGGATAAAGAAGAATGGATAACATCTCAAGAAGCATATGAATGGGGCTTCTCTACTTCAAAAGAAAGAGGAGAAAAATATATGCAGGCATTAGAAGCAGACTTTGTACATGGATTAGTCATACAGAACAAAATGTTACAAAAGCAGATTGAGGAATTGAAGCAAGAAGGAACTATGTTAAAAGAAAAAAACGTATTAAGTAAAGTAGATATAGTTAATATGTTTCAAGAAGCAATAAAAGAAGCGACAGAACAAACAGTATCTGAAATGAAGGAAGATATGTTTGCAGGCAATGCAAAAGAAGAGCCAGTAGGGCTTTTAAATAATCAAGAAAAAACAGACTCGTGGGAGTCTTTTTTTAATACAAAAAAATAAGAAAGAAGATATTTATTTATGAAAATCAAAAATGAAACAATTGAAAAAATCAAAGAAAAATTAGAAAATGCTCCTAGTGAGGAAAAATCTCAAGCAATAGTTGAAGCTATTCAAGAAGTAATGGAGCAAGAATATTCAGGAGTAATTTCTCAATATCAAAAGGAATTTGAAGAATACAATGCTTCAAAAGAAAATGACAAAAAGTTCGGATTAAGAACTTTAACAGAAAAAGAAAAACAATGGATAGACAGAGCAATTAAGCAAGAAGATACATCAAGTTTAAAAAGAAACGAAATCGATTATCTACCTGAAACAACAGTAGATTATATTTTTGAAGATTTAAAAACAGCACATCCTTTATTTGCATTTATAAAATGGGCACCAGCAGGAGTACAAAAATGGTTTTTATCTGAAAGAGGTGGAAAAGCTACTTGGGGTAAATTAACAAGAGCTATCGTAGACCAAATTGAAGCAGAGCTAAAAGACTTTCAAATTGATGTTAATTCTTTAAGTGCATTTATGTTTGTTCCTAAAGCTATTATTGCACTAGGATATAAATGGATAGACAAATTCGTTAGAACTATATTATTAGAAGTAAACGAGGAAGGTCTTGAAGAAGGTATCGTTGCTGGAGACGGTAAAGATGCACCTATCGGATTATTAAAAGACTTAGAAGGTTCTGTACAACAAGGAGTATATCCAGATAAAACTCCTGTTAAAGTTACAGATTTAGGACCAGATGACTTTGGAGAAAAAGTTCTTCCAACTTTAAGTAGAAAAGGTAAAAGAAATGTATCAACAATTGTTATAATTGCAAACCAAAAAGAACAAGACACTACAATATATAAAGCAACTCATGTATTAGGATTCAATGGTTATGTACTCGCAGATAATTATAAAGACTTCAAATTTGTACCATCTCCAGCTGTTCCTGACGGTAAAGCAATTGCATACATACCAAATAAATATGTAGCAGGTATTTCAAGAATGGGAATCGACTATAGTGATCATTATAAATTCCTAGAACAATTAAGAACATATACTGTAGTTACTTATGGAAATGGTAGATTAATTGCTAATGATGATGCAGTAGTATTAGATATTAGCGAATTAAAACCATTAGTTCCATCTGTAAAAACAGAAACAGTTACACCCTAGTCCAGCCACTGTGAAAGTGGCAATTCCAAGCAATGAAACGCAATTATTAGGAGAAAAAACAGTTCAAGACTTATGTGAGAATTTAAGTATTGAAGATAATAATGTTACTGGTTCTTTGAAACATATAGACAACTGGACTGAATTTTCAAAAACTGATAATAGTGGAAACTTCTTACCATTATATTTTGAAGAAGCAAAAGGACAACCAAAAGGAACTGTAAAATGTCAATTAAAAGGGACAGGAGCGAAGTTAAAGAAAGCAGTTGCAGTTGACGAAAAAGATGGATTGATAGTATTTCAAGTACATAACAAAGACAATACTATTGAAATAACTCAAGAGAGTAAAGAAACTAGAACACTTAATTTAAGTGGATTAGAATTAAAAGAATCATAGGGACTTAAAATAAGTCCCTAAATTTATAAAAAAGTGAACGAAGATAAATAGTAAGAGGTATGGCTATGAATGAAAGAAAAATAGAGGTATTCTTAAACGAGTATAGGGAAGAAAATCACATATCACCATTTAGAGGAAATAGTGAATTTACTGAATATATCAAAGACGGAATGGCAGATATTGATGATTATTGTGGCGAAAAAATAGATTATGAAAAAGACCGCAAAGCTAGAAGGTTACTGAAAAATTATGTGCTATATGCAGATTATAAAAAATTGGCCGAATTTAAGGAAATATATATAGGTGATTATGATGCACTACAAAGAGACTACTTTGTCAAGAACAATAATTCCGACGTATAACGATGGTTGTTTTAAATTATTTGAAATAAAACAAAAAAATAGCACATATCCAGAGGAATATATAAAAGAAGTAACCAATGAGCCAATATGGTTTAAAGAATTATCAATATCAGATAAGTTAAGATTTGATGCAGAACAAAGAGATAAAAAGCTAACTATAAAAATAAGAATACCACAAATAAAAGAAATAACGTCAATGAATGTACTGAAAATAGGTAACGAGTATCATAAAGTTTACAATGTATACCATTTTATTAATGATGAGGGCTACAAAGAAACAGACTTAACACTAGAAAATTATCCAAATGTACAGTTGGAGGAAAGCCATGAATAAAGAAGAACTAATTGAAATATTAAAAAGTTTAAAAATTCCAATAAATGAAGGAATCCAAAACGATAAAGATACTAATGTTTACCCAAGAATAGTATTTTGGGAATATGGATGGGAACCAATAACAGGAAGTGGAACAGAATACGATACAAATGTAATATACCAAATCTCTTTTTTTAGTAAAACTTCAAGAGATCCAAAACTTATAGCTTTAAAAAAGAAATTAAAAGAGAAAAAAATAAATCCTTACATTGAGCACGAATATATACAAGATAAAAAATTTTTTCATTCATTTTTTCCAATAGAAGTTAGAGAAAATATTGAGTGAATTGTACAATGGATTTCAAGATTTAATGGAAGATTTAGAAAAAATTATATCTAATGTAGAAAAGCCTGAAAAAATTTTAGAAATAGGAGTAAAGGAATTTACGCAAAATTTAAAAAAATTACCAAAACCAATGTCACAAATAAGAAAAAGTGGATATACCCACTTAATTCGTACCTTCGCTTATAGACAAAAAGGCAAAGAATTTGAAGTTGGTTGGGGTAAGTATTATGGTCCAATGGTTGAAAATGGAACTGTAAAAATGAATGCAAGACCTCATTTAAAACCATGTTGGGAAAAAAACAAAGAAAAATATTATAGCAAAATGATAAAAGAAATATTTAATTAAAGGAGGAATTTAGAATGCCAGAACCAAGTAAAATTGTTTTAAAAAAACCACCATACAAAGAGTCAATAGGGGCTCAATATTACTGTTTTAATAAACCAGAGGAAGGAACTGATTTTGACCTAGCAAAATATGAAGAGACTGTAACTAAAGAGGAGACTGTAAAATCTGTAACAATTACAGAGAGTGCTGAAAGCACACCAATAATGGCAAGTGGAAAGGTATATGATACAAAAAGTCAAATACCTTATATTGATATAGAAGTAGAAAAATTAGCAACTGATGCTGACGATTTAGCAAGAATGAGAGGAGATTTAGTTGATGATGGAGGATTAATCCAAACAACAACAACACCTATAAAACCATTCTTTGCATACGGAAAAACAGTCGAATTGTCTGGCGGAAAATATAGATATGATTGGTATCCAAAATGTCAATTAATTGAAAATACAGATGAAACAAAAACAAGAGAAGAAAGTTTTGAAGAACAAAACGATACTCTTACAATCAGAGCTTATGCTTTTGATGCAACAGGAAAAATAATTAAAAATTCAGTTGACAGTTCATCTGCACATTATCCAGAAGAACTTACAGAGGAAGGTTTTTTTGATAAACCTATAATAACAAAAGAAGATTTAGCAAAAGCTGCTACACCCTAGTCCAGCCACTGTAAAAGTGGCAATTCCAAGCAATGAAATGCAATTATTAGGAGAAAAAACAGTTCAAGACTTATGTGAGAATTTAAGTATTGAAGATAATAATGTTACTGGTTCTTTGAAACATATAGACAACTGGACTGAATTTTCAAGAACTGATAATAGTGGAAACTTTTTGCCTTTATATTTTGAAGAAGCAAAAGGACAACCAAAAGGAACTGTAAAATGCGAACTTAAAGGTACAGGTGTAAAACTTAAAAAACCAGTTGCAGTTGATGAAAAAGATGGATTAATAGTATTCCAAATACATGATAAGGACAATACTATTGAAATCATATCTGAAGGAAAGGAAACAAGGACTTTAACATTAACAGAACTAGAATTAAAAGAAAGCTAGTATATTAAATAAAAAATAAAAAGCCTTAAAAACGATTTTGAAAGGTCGTTTTTAAGGCCTTTTTTAGAAATATCGGAGGTAACTATGGAAATTACATTAAGAAATGGAGAAAAAATAAATTTAGATTGGAATCCATTAGTTTTAGAATACTTAGAAGATTATGAAGGCGGAATAGAACAATTAAAGATAGATGTTCAAGATGAAAAACTTAGATTTCGTACTTTTAATTTTATCTTGTATTGTGTTGTATCAGTAGCATACTCGGAAGAATTAACTTATAAAGAAGCAGTATCACTGGTTAATATAAATGATATAGAAAAAATAACAACATTCATAGTTGAACATGTAAACAATATGAAATTATCAAATGCAGAACAAGAAGTTACGAAGAAATCAAAACATAAACAAATAACAACAAATGTAAAACCACATAGAAGATAATTATTTGCGATATTTTTAAAGCAAGAGAGGTGTAATATATGGCAGATGATTTAAAAAGAGTTGGATTAATATTTAAAGAAGATGGAAGTGCAGATTTTGTAAAATCTTTAAAACTTGTAAATGCAGAACTAAAAGAAAATTATCAAAACTTTAAATTAACACAAACACAATGGGATAAATCTACAACAACTACTCAAAAACTAAAAGATCAACTAACATACTTAAACAATGCATATGATTTACAAAAAAATAAAGTTATAACATTGAAAGAACAATTAAATGCTCTAGAGAATGCAGAGAATAAAGACGAAGTTGCTATAGTGAAAAAAAAAGCTACTCTTGCACAAGCAGAAACATCTTTGCAAAGATATAAAAATCAAATTGATGAAGTAAAGAATAAATTAAAAGCAAGTTCTGAAGCTATAAAGGAATTTGGAGATAAAGTTCAAGAAAAAGGAAAGAAAATTGAAGAAGCAGGGAAGAAACTCTCTGCTTTTTCTGTTGCTACAATAGGAGCTTTAACTGCATCAGCAAAAGGCGCAATAGAATTTGAAAGTGCTTTTACAGGCGTTGAAAAAACAGTAGATGCAACAGATGCACAGCTAGAAGAATTAAAAACTCAAATAAGAGATATGGCAAAAGAAATTCCATCATCAACCACAGAAATATCAGCAGTAGCTGAGGCAGCGGGACAACTGGGAATAAAAACCAAAGATATTATGAGTTTTACAAGAGTGATGATAGATTTAGGAAACTCTACAAACTTGTCAGCTGATGAAGCTGCAACAGCTCTTGCAAAATTTGCAAATGTAACAAAAATGAGTGCTGATGATTACTCAAGACTTGGTTCAACAATTGTAGCATTAGGAAATAATTTTGCTACAACTGAAGCTGATATAGTGGATATGGGAACAAAACTTGCAGCAACAGGAGAATTGACTGGATTATCACAAGCTCAAATAATGGCTTTAGCAACAGCAATGTCTAGTGTAGGTATAGAAGCAGAAGCTGGTGGTACTGCTATGAGTAAACTATTAAAACAAATACAAGTTGCAGTTGAAACTGGTTCAAAAGATTTACAAAACTTTGCAAGTGTTGCTGGAATGTCAGCAGATGATTTTAAAGAAGCATTTGAAGAAGATGCGGTCAATGCATTAAGTAAGTTTATTGGTGGATTAAATGATACAGAAAGAAATGGTAAGTCAGCAATTAATATATTAAATGATATGAACATAAAAGAAGTAAGATTAAGTAATACTATTCTTTCACTTGCAAATTCGAGTGAATTAATGAACAATGCTGTTGAATTAGCTAATAAATCTTGGGAGGAAAACAGTGCTTTGTCGAAGGAAGCAAGTAAGAGATATGAAACATTACAAAGTAAAATGAAAGTTGCATTAAACAAAATAAAAGATATTGGAATAACTATTGGAAATAAATTAATGCCTTCTATTGAAAAAGTAATAAATCAGATAGGAAAATGGGCAGACAGTTTTAGCAAATTAGATGAAAAACAAGTAGATACTATTGTTAATTTAGGATTAATAGTTGCAGCAATGGCACCAGTAATAAGCACTATTGGAAAAATGACAAGCGGAATAGGACAAGTAATATCTTCGTATGGCAAGTTTCAACAAGCATTAGGTACGATAATAACTAAAGCCGATGCTTCAGGTAGTGCAATGACTGGATTACTTAAAGTTATTCAAGGAATGACAAGTCCTGTTGGATTGGCTTGTACCGCTATTGGTGTAGCAATAGCAGGAATAGCAATAGAGAGTAATAAAGCTAATGAAAAAGTAAAGAAAGATTTTGAAACTATAGGAAATAGTGCTTCTGAATTTATAAGTGGAATTGACAGTGCTAAATCTCATTTAGGTAGTTTTAATTCAGAATTATTTGCTTCTGCACAAGAACAACAAGAATTAAAGCAAAATATGGACGAAATACAAAAAGGTATTACTCAGATATGTAAAACTGCATCAGATGAGAGAAGAGGATACACGCAAGAAGAAATAACACAATTAGATGAATATTTTACAAAACTAAGAGAATTAAAAAATAGAGAAATACAGATACAAAGTGAAATAGCAACAGCTATTACGCAACAAGCTACAACAAATGCAACAAGTTTTCAAGGCTCGTTAGAAGAATACAAAATACAATCTCAAGAGTGGATAAATACTGCAATGCAACAAAAAGAGGCAACAATCAAATTAATAGAAGAAGGAACAATAGAGGAAGTTGCATTATTAAATCAAAGATATGCAACAGAGGAAGAAAGGCAGAGTGAAGCATATCAAAATGAATATAATAAAATAATGGAACAAAAACAGACAAAAATTGATGCAGCTAGTGCAGAAGTAGCTGAAATATGTCAAGTTTATGCAGATGGATATTTGGAACGAAATAAACAAGAGGATGGATTTTATGCTATTTTACAAGAATACAATAAAAAGATGGAAGATGAAAATACAAGACATAATGGAGCTTTAGCAAGTATAGAGGATAATGGCTTATTAACGCAAGCTAATAAAAATGGTGCTAAGGCAGACGAAGAATATAGACACAAAGAAGAAATGAAAGATATATGGAAAGATATGTATAAAAACATGTCAGATAGTCAAGCTGAACAATTAGGAGTTTGGTTAGCCCAAGTATCACAAACAGAAATGTATGGTGGTGAAATTAGCGATGAAACAAGAAGTATGGTTGATGAAATAATGGAAAGTTATGACAGTATGCCTGAAGAAACAAGAAATGCAATGAAAAATGCAATGTCACCAATGTTAACTGAAATGCAAAATAAAGAGCCTTCTTTATTTGCAAAAGCATCTGGTATTGCACAAGGTATTTTGAGTAGATTAAAAAAGTCTTTTGATATACACTCACCATCAAGGAAAACTAGACAAATTATGCAATATGTAATGCAACCTATGGAAGAAGAAATGGAAGATGGAAAGAAAAAGTTAATTAATCAAGCAGAGCAATTAGCAGAAGGCGTCAATGAAAATCTTGAAGGCATTAATGGACAAGTCAATGTTTCTGGAAATGTAAGACCAAGTGCTTCTCATGTTATAACCAACTTCCAAGATATTATTGATTACGAAAGATTATTTAAAATATTCTTAAAGGCTCTAAACTCTTGCAAAATAAAACTAGATAAAGATGGCTTTATTAATTTTATTGATGATAGACTTATGGAGGTAATGTGATGTTTGTTTTTAAAGGAATATCAAGTAGAGATATGGAAGTAGTAATAGAAGAAGAAAGCCATTTTTTAGGAAAAGCAAGTCAAAGATATTTACAAACAGATATCGAGGGCTATGATGGAGCTTATTTTGAAGAACAAGGATATACAACAATTGAAAGACCAATAAAGGTACAAATGTTAAACCCCAAAAAGTATAATAAAATATTAGCATGGCTAGATGGAGCAGGAGTATTTGAATATGAGGGTAAAGTAACAAATGCAAGGTTTTATAGTGAAGTTACACCACAGCGAAGTTCAAGCATCATGATTGCTGATTTTAGCTTTATAAGAGACCCATTTTGGATGAAGAAAAAAGACGAATTTGTAGAAGTAAAAGATACTGTAATTAATGAAGGCACAGTATATAGTGAGCCAATTGTAAGATTAGAAAAGGGTACTTCAAACAAATTAGATATTACAATTAACGATGTAAGGTTTGTATATAACTTTAATAATGAACTATATGTAGAAATAGATTTCCAACAACAAACAGTAGAATATGACGGACTAAACCGAAACAGACAAATAGAAATAGATTATAAAGTACCAAGACTTATACCGGGAAGTAATAAAATAACTATACATTCAGGAGATGCAAAAGTAAAAATAAAAAGAAAGGATAGATGGCTATGATAAAAATCTTTGATGAAAATGATAGAGATTTTAGTACAAATGGAAATATAGTCATCAATCCTATTAAGTGTAAGGAAGTAAAAAAGAAATCACTTAATGGCTGGTATGTAGAAGTCGAGATAAGTGTGAAGTATAAAGAATATATAGAGCAGGACAAACTTTGTGTAGTAAAGACAAAGTCAAAGTTAAGACCACAGGCTTTTAGAATTGAAAATCCCAAAATTACTAACAACATAATTAGTTTTACTGCTAATCATGTAATGTTTGATTCTAAAAAATATTTCTTAGTTGATGTAAGACCAACAAATCAAAATGCGCAAAATGCACTCTCAAATATAAATGAAAGAACTGATAAGAAAAGTCCTTTTACCATATTTTCAGATGTTGAAACAGAAAGCACAGCATATTTTATAAGGAAGAATTTACTTGAAGCATGGGAAGTAATAGAGGAAAGATGGGGAGGAGTATTTGATGCAGACAACTGGAATATTAGTTTTCTAAGAAAAGTTGGAAACGACAATGGAGAAACAATAACATATGGAAAAAACATGCAAGGAATGCAAATATTTGAAGATTGGTCTAATGTATGTACTAAGATATACCCAGTTGGATCAAACGAACTTATGCTAGATGAAGAATATCTAGAAAGTGATATACAATATGCTACACCGTATACAAGAACAATAACATTTAATTCAGAATTAGAGCAAAATCAAGAAACAGCAGAAGAAGAGAAGAATGCTAAACTTATAGAAGAATTAAGAGAAAATGCAAAAAAATACCTAGAAGAAAATAAATATCCAAAAGTTTCCTATGAGGTAACCTCAAACATAAATCAAAACATGGAAATTGGAGATACGATACATGTAAAACATCCATTAGTAAATCTAATTACAGAAATATTAGAATACGAGCATAACATATTAACTGGCAAGATAGAGTTATTAGTTTTTGGAAATTATAAAAGAGATGTTAAAAGTAAATTTGATGTCATAAAAGAAAATATAAATAATGTTGCAGGCCAACTTTATGAAGGGTTAACAAGGCAAGACATAGTAATTAAGCAACAAACTGATTTAATTAATTCATTAAATAAAACAGGATATGTATATATTGATAAAAATGAAATACTCATTTTAGATGAAGTACCGAAGGAAAATGCAAAAAATGTATGGAGATTTGGATTAGGTGGAATTGGATTTAGTTCAAATGGATATGAAGGACCTTTTGAAACAGCTATTACAATGGACGGACAAATTAATGCAAAATTTATTACAACTGGTACAATGTCAACTGCTAGAATTGAAGGTTTGCAAAATGCACTTAATGGATTTCTAGTTAGCATACAGCTAAATTCAGATAATATTCAGCAATTAGTTGCTACACAAACAGCAGACAAAAATGAATTGCAATCACAAATAACGCAAACAGAAAAGAATATAACAAGTGAGGTAAGTAAAAAATATTCAACTAAAGAAGAAACTAGTGAAGCTAAGCAAGAAGCGATAGATAGTGCCAATTCAAGTACAGATGATAAGTTGAAAAATTATACTACTGTTGAACAAATGAATAGTAAAATTACTCAAGAAGCAAAGAGTATAAAACAAGAGGTAAATGGAAAAATTGCAGATTCTGAGAAAAATCTAAATGCCGAGTTAGAACTAAAGTTGGATATAGATAAACTTGTTTCCGAATTAAATGCTAGTGCTGATAGAATTAAAATGAAAGCTCGGTCAATTTACAATTGAAGCAGGAAATGCTCTTTTAGATGAATTGGGACACATGATATTAAAAAACGGATTAGAAATATGGCAAGAGAAAGCTTTTGGTGAAGGTCTTGAATTAGTTGGAATACCTCCATACTTAGATTTTAGAAGTTCAGTAACATCACATGACGATTATGATGCAAGAATTTTATTCAATACCGCTTATTATAATTTAGACATATTAACTAAAAAAACTGAATTTAAAGGTGGTTCAAAAATAAGATTCCTATATACAGATAATAGTTTTGCTAATATTGAAGTAGGAGGAGTATGTTGGGATGACGATATTACAAAGATAACACCTATTCGGAGGCAATTTAGTCAATGGTTTAGGGGTATATACTAACAGTAGTGGATTACGTATATTTAGTAACAATGTTGAACATTTGGATATATCAGATGGAGATATATGGATTAAGCAACCATTATTTGTAACATTAACTAATGATACTACTGAAGGATACAAAGGTTACCCTATAATTGGAACAAGTAATAGTCATAGATACTTTGTAGACTGGACAGGTTCAGATTTAACTTTCTATGTAGATGGATCTTATGTGGGAGCATTATCAGATAAAAGACTAAAAACAGATTTTAAGAAAGTAGATGATAAATTCTTACAAGCAATAGAAGAATTAGAAATACAACAATTTAAAATTGCAAATAGAAATGGGTTAATTAGTTTTGGAATTATAGCACAAGACTTAATAGAAGTATTTGAAAAATATGGATTGAATCCAAAAGACTACGAGATATTAGGGGAAGTACAGTACAGTTTAGAAGATAATACAATGTATTACAAAATAGAATACACACAATATTTAATTTTAAAACAATTAGCTAAAGATAGAAAAATAAAAAGCTTAGAGGAAAAAGACAAACAAAAAGATGATTTAATACAATCTATGATTGAGAGAATCGAAAGATTAGAGAAAAATAAAAATGAGTAAAATAATAAATTTAAAATTATTTAAACACGATAATTCTTCAACATGAGTAGATGGCTATATGAAAAACTAGTAATGGAATTACAAATAAATAATTCAATAGTGGGTTAGTAGTAGATGGTATCTTTGGAACTAAGACTAAAAATGCTTGCATTAATGTTAAACAAGGTGCAAGTGAAAAAATCACAATATTAATTCAAATGGCATTATTTATAAAAGGATATAGTTTGGCAATGGATAAAATATTTGATTCAGATACTGCAATAAAAGTAGAGCAATTCCAAAAAGTAAATGGATTAACTCTAGATAAAATTGTAGGTAAAAATACATTTAAAAAATTGTATATTTAATATTTTTAAATATACAAAATGAATAAAAGTATTAATAATTTAGGAGGACTAGATAATGCAAATTTACAGAGGAGATACGTTTAAATTTGAATTTAGTGCAACATTAGAAGATGGAACAGAACATACTTTTCAAGAAGGAGATATTTTAAAAGTAGGATTAAAAACAAGTATGCCAAATACAGAATATCAAATTTATCAAAAAAAACAGATAACAGAACCTACAAAAATAGTATTATTTGAATTTTCCCATGAAGAAACGATGAAAATGACAATAGGGACAAAGATTATGGAGATAGAATTGACAGATACATTTGGAGTAGTAAGTACATTATATCAAGAGCAGATTATAGTAGTAGGAGATGTAATCAATGAATGAAAAAATATTAGGAAAAATAAAAACACAGTCTAAATTAAAAGGTGTATTAAAATATAGTAGTTATTCAGTAGGAGATGATTATAATATTTTAAAAAATAAGCCTCAAATTGAAGGTGTAGAACTAAAGGATAACAAAACATTTGAAGAATTAGGATTGCTAGAAGTAAGTAATACAGAGCTAAAAGAAATGTTTGATAAAATTTTTAATTAAAAAGGAGAGATAAAAAATGGCAGAAAAAAATTATAGTTCAAAAAATACATTAACATATTTGTTAACATTATTAAAATGTAAAATGGACAATAAAGTTGATAAACAATACAAAACAGGTTCAAAAGATGAATATAAAGTATTAAGTGATAATAACTTAACAGATGAATTGTTAAATAAAATAAATGAAGCAGGAAGCAGTTCATTTACAGGAGATTACAATGATTTAACAAGTATTCCAACATTAGATGGAATAGAGTTAAAGGGAACATTAACAAAAGAAGGATTAGATATAGCAAGTAAAAGTGATATTCCAACAGATAATGCCGATTTGGAGAATGGAGCAGGTTATCAAACATCATCAGATATAGAAAGAGCAATAACAGACAAAGGATATAAGACAGAAGAAGAAATAAATAATTTAATAGAAGGAAAAGAATATCAAAAAGCAAGTGATGTTACAAAAGCTATTGAAACAGCTACAACAGATATGGCTACAAAAACTTGGGTAAATAGTCAAGTTGCTAATATAAACAAAAAAGCAGTAGTAACAGGAACGGAACAAATGACAGATGAAAATACGATTTATTTAATGGCAAATGAAGGAGCAGAAAACAACATATATGATGAATATATAGTATATGATGGAAAACCAGAAAAAATAGGAACTACAGAAATAGACTTATCAGGATACATTAAAGAAGCAGATTTAGTGGAAATTACAAACCAAGAAATAGATGAAATGATGAGTGATTGGTAAGGTGATGTACAATGAAATATGTTGGAAGTAACACAATCAAAAAAATATTAGACAACTTAAAATCTTTAAATGATAACTGGAAAAAAACCGATAAATATGTAACAGAGCAAGAAGTAGAAAGACAAGCTAATGAAGATATCAGAAAAACTGATGAAACTAATCGTGAAGCAAATGAGAAATCTCGTGAAACTGCTGAAATAATTCGTGAAAGCAATGAAGAAACAAGAATATCAGCTGAGGAAACAAGAAAGTCAGCAGAAAGCTCAAGAGAAACCGCAGAAACATTTAGAGATACAGCTGAAAAAGAACGTATTTCTAATGAAAATATACGAAAAACAAATGAAGAAGCACGAGAAGTATCTGAAAACATAAGAGAAACAAATGAAGAAAGTCGTAAAGAAGCAGAAACAGCTAGAGAAGAATATATAACAGATTTAAAAGAACGAGTTAATAAAGGAGAATTTAAAGGTGATTCTAATGTACTTTCAATAGGAACAGTTGAAAAAGGAGATGAAGCTAAAGCAACTATTACAGGAGATAGTCCTAATCAAACATTAAACTTGGTATTACCAAAAGGAGATACTGGAGCGCCTGGTACAAATGGTGCCAATGGAAAAGACGGAGAAAAGGGAGCAGATGGAGTTGGCATAACAAGTATAGATGTAACACCAAGTACCGAAGATGGTGGAACTAATACTATTACTGTAAATTTATCGAATGGAACTGAAAAGACTTTTAATGTAAAAAATGGAAGTAAAGGTTCCACAGGTGCAGATGGAGCAAATGGCAAGGATGGTTTACCTGGAGCAAAGGGTGAAGATGGTACAAGTATAACAAGTGTAAAACAAACTACTACATCAACATCTGATGGTGGAACAAATGTAATAACAGTTTCATTATCTGATGGAACTTCATCTACTTTTCAAGTAAAGAATGGAACTAAGGGTTCAGCAGGTAGTAATGGTACAAATGGAACTAATGGTAAAAACGGTACAAGTATAACAAGTGTAACACAAACAACAACAAGTTCTAGTGACGGAGGAACTAATGTAATAAAAGTTTCATTATCTGATGGAACTAGTTCAACATTTCAAGTAAAAAATGGGTCAAAAGGTTCTACAGGTCCTGCTGGAACAACAACATATACAGGATTAAGTAGCCTACCAAAATTAAATACAACTAATACAACATCTCAAAGTACATATAGTGGTGAAACAATAACAGGAACAATAAATCTTCATAAAGTAAGTAAAACAGGAAGTTATAATGATTTAAGCAATAGACCAACAATACCATCACAAGTATTAGTTGTAAATAGTTTGACATCTACATCTACAACAAATGCTTTATCAGCTGCTCAAGGTAAAACATTAAATGATGGACTTGTAGGGGTACAGCTGTATTCTAATTCTTCAGGAAGTAGTGGAACAATAAGTTTGAGTCAGAGTATTAGTAACTTTAATTCTATTGCAGTTGAATATATGGTGGATCATGGAGGACAAGAATGCTTTGTACGAGAATTTAGAACTAATAAATCAAGTTCAGGATTTGCAGGTAATATATCTTTTGTTATGAGGGATACTACTCAGAGTCAATATATTATTTTTAGTGGAGCAGAAAGACTTCAAATATCTAGTACATCAATAAGCCAATCTAGTCCTAAAGAATGGAATACTTCAAATGGTCTTTCTTCAATACATGACGCAAAGTTTCTTATTAAATCTGTTTATGGTTTCTTAAGGCAATAATAAAAAAATAAAAAAGATGGGAGATGAATAAGATGGCATTGCAAAAAGCTATTGAGTTAGAAAATGGAATTGTTACTAACTATCATAGAATAGTTAGTTTAAACAAAATTACAAATCATGCTAATATAATTGAAATTGCTTCATATGTAAATGACGGTAAAAGAAAGGAAGAAGAAACAGCCCTAAAAAAAGGACAAGAAACTGGTGAAGCAGTTCCAATGAATGTATTTATTGATACTAAATATATAAGCAAAGAATATAATGAAAATGAAACAATCCAAGATGCTTACAGTTATTTAAAAACATTAGAGCAATTTAAAGATGCACAAGACATTTAATAATAAAGATAAAAAAAGAAATGTAAGCAATTGGAGGTGGAAATTAATGGACGATACACAATTAATAGAAAAAGTAACAAGAATAGAAGAAAGAAGTAAATCTAATTCCAAAAGATTAGACGACCATGATAATAGAATAGATAATTTAGAAAAAACCTATTCTATAATGGAAAAAATGGACTATAGAATGGGAAAAGTAGAAACTGCTATAGATAATATAGACAAAAAACTAGATGACCAGCAAGGAGAAAAAGGTAAGAAATGGGACAAGCTAATAGATTATATATTTTATACAATCTTAGGTATATTACTATCTTACATAGCAATTAAACTAGGAATGAAATAAGGAGGAAGAAAATGAAAGATAATAAATTTAAAATAATAGCAGTATTAGTAATGATGTGCATAATTTTATTTACTGTATTCATGTTTAGTGAAGATAAAGAATTGCAAAAAGAAGTAGTAGAGCAAATAACAGATACAGTAACGGATATGAATACTTATGAAATGACAGAGAAAGAAGTTAAAGAACTTCCAACTACAGAAATAATAGAACAAACAGAAGAACAAGAAAAATCATTAGAACAAGAAGTAGAAGATGAAGGCTTTGAACTACAAGGAGAGATAGCATACGAAGGAGATAGAGCAAGAAGTTGGAATGTTGAACTTGGAGATTACAAAGGTCTTACATATTACTCACAAATTGATAGTAGATGGTCTAATAAAGTGTATTCAAGTGTAGGAGATAGAAGTCAAACAATAGGAACATCAGGTTGTCGGACCAACATCTGCAAGTATGATAGTAACAGCTATAAAAGGAGCAATAACACCAGATACAATGGCAGACTTATTCGTAAAATATGGATATAGGTCAGCTAATAATGGTACATATTGGTCAGCATTTAGAGCAGTAGCAGATGAATTTAATATTAATTATCAAGAAACAACAAATATTGATAATGTAATTAATTTGCTAAGGAATAATAATTATATAGTAGCAAGTTGTGGAAATGGTTTATTCACAACTGGAGGACATTTTATAGTATTAACTGGAATAGAAGGAGATACAATAAAAATATATGATCCTTATTTATATAGTGGTAAATTTGAAACATCAACACGTAGAGGAAAAGTAACGGTAAGTGGTAATACAGTGTATTGTAGTGTAGATAACTTTAAAAAATATGCAAATGCACAAGGCTTTTTCTGTTATGCACATGATGGAGATATACAAGAAAATAATCAACCAGTATCTACATCAACATACACAAGATATGTAAATACTTCTAAATCAAATCTAAATGTAAGGAGTACACCAAATGGAAGTATTATAGGAAGTTTAAAAAAAGGAACACAAGTTACAGTTGATGGAACTAATGGAAACTGGTCACATATAACAAGTCCAGTAAATGGTTGGGTAAGTTCTAATTATTTGTCAAGTTATAGTCAAGTTGGAAGTTCAGTTAATTCTAACAATACAGGATATAGAACAGGAACATATAAAGTTACAGCTAGTGTGTTAAATGTACGTTATGGAGCAGGAACAAACTACAAAGCTAAAACTTATAACCAATTATCTGTAAATGCTAGAAGTCAAAATAGCAAACTAGGAAATTACTATACAAACGGATATAAAAAAGGTGTAGTATGTACAGTAACACAAGTAAGTGGAAGCTGGGGAAGAACAGTAAGCGGTTGGATATATTTAGATTATTGTACTAAAATATAAATGTAAGGGTAGATTAGATCAATTTATAGTCCACCTCTTTTTTATGCTTAAATCCAGTAAAATCAAGGCATATAAGTTATTGAACTAAAAATAAAAATGGCTTAAAATCCATTCTCGAAAGCCTATTTTTTATTGATTTTTAGGCAAAACATTGAATTTTAATAAATTTTGTGTTATAATATTGACAGATGAAAAATTAAATGTTACAATTCTATTACAAAAACATTACAAAAATACTAAAGTTTTATTAATTGTTTGTAATATTTATTGACAAAAGATAATATATATATTATAAATAAAAAAAGAGCAAGATCGAAGTCTTACTCAATAGTTGTTTAAGAAATAAAATAAAAAGAGTAAGGGCAAGCCTTACTCGTGGTCGTTTGAATTGGGGTTGCTTTTCGCAGGGCTGACCTCAATTTTTTCTTTACTTAATTTGACTATGTACTTAAAGATACCAGCAAATCCGAACTAAAAGTCCGAACGCAAAGAATAACAAAGCCAATACCTACTAAAAGCAAAAAATTTTCCATACACACCACCTCCTCGTTGCAATTAAGTCAAAACTTAGTTGCATGATAGAAGCAATAAGCTCAACAGCTTGTTGCTTCTTAATACAACAAAGCTGTCGTGGTGATGTGTCCAAACGATAAATATACTATATCAAAAACAAAAAAGCTTGTCAATATATATTCGACTTATAATCTTATTTTATGTTAGAAAAAAATATTTATTTACAAATTTCGACAAATTATTCAAAACAAATATATTATAATATATTTGAGGATGATAATTTTAGATAAAGAATAGAGGAGAAGCTGAAAGGCTTCTTTTCTAATCATAAAAAAATCATAATCAAACATGCATAAATTTTTTTATTGACAAATTTCAATACAAATATTTTACATAAAAGTACCATTATTTTAGCGAAAAAAAGTTTGAAAAAAATTGACGTAATTTTGACGTAATTGGTATTCAAAACAATGCTTTTTTATGCTTTTATATGTCACAAATAAAAATGCGCGATTACTACATAAAACTGGGATACAGCTGATTTTCGAAAAAATTAAAAGTTCTTTAATATACCTTCCGACCTGATAGCGCGGGTTCGATTCCCGCTACCCGCTCCAAAATAGCTTTTCGTCGAACTACTTAAAGGTATTGAAATAAGCGAGTTTGAAAAAAGTAAAATATGTAAAAAACACACCGAACTGGTAGATACTTTTTTCTATACTATAAAATAATAGCATAACACTTGTCATCAAGTATTATGCTATTTTACTTTTCTTCATAGGTCTAAATCTATGTCATCGGCATATTGCCTCAAATATTTATAAAATTAAATTTTTTAAAATCTGTTTCTGAATAATTTATAACATTTGTTGGATTACAATTTTTTATATAATTGTATCTCTGTAATTTAATATTTGATATTTCTGAATTACTAATTTTTGTTCCATTAAAGCTCATAAATTTTTGTAGGTCATTAAAATTATCTATAGTATATAAAGTATCCAATTTGGCAAAAGTAGGAACTGGAAGTGGATTGTAGTTTTTTATTTCTATATTTGAATCGTATAATAACTTATGTTCTTTTCCTTTGATACTAGATACATTTATCATTTCAATTGTATTATTTTCATCATCACAATTGATTACTAGCATATACCTTTTCTTGTTACCATATGAATTACCATCAAGTATTGGAGGAATAAATTTTAATAAATGTCCTTCTTCAATTTTCAATAATCTTCATCTTCCTCTACATCTAATTGAGATGTTGCTTCATATGCAGATAGAACTTTTTCCATTTTATAAAGTTCTTCTTTCAAATCGCTATATGGAACTTTAGATTTTGATTTGTTATAAATTCCATTTTTATTAATAGACTTTGTAAAATATTTATTCCATGCTTTAAATTGATGTGACATATCAGATAATTCATTTGCTGAACAATTTCCAAATATTTCTTTAGTTAAAACCAATGCCTTCAATATATCTTCTGGCAAATTAATGTCATTTTTGCTTTCAGTGTATAGTGTATTGAAACTATTTTGATATTCTAGTCTAACACTTTCTAATACCATACCATGTTCAAAAGCATTAAATTCGTCATTATACATAGTTTTGCCTTTATTTTGACACATATAAATAAGTTGTGAAAAAAATAAAAGTTTTTGCAACTTCATATTTCCATCTCGTGAGTTAGAAGGATTGTCTAAATTTTGATTAATAAACCATTTGGCTATTGTTCTTGGTTCAATATTATTCATTATTCAACACTCCTTTCAAATTTATTATAGCATATATTGTAAAAAAAACAATAAAAAAATCTGTTTGCCTATATTATATTATAATTATTTTGTTTTTGCAACAAAAAATTGAATTTTTTTGAAATTTCTTTATAATTATTGAAAATCTTTTTATTTTATGTTAAAGTAAAGACAATGAGATTGATATTTGTATCAATCGTTAGGTGAGAGAAAAAGTTGTAGATAACTACGACGTCTGCTCCAATGACGTTTCTGTTCGAACTTTTAGAACAGATAGATAAAAATATCTTTTGAAGAATGTTTTTTTATTTTCAGTATGTACTACATTTTTTCCACGAGTTTTGTGCCATTGATCAAAACTCATAGAGGTTAGAACTTATGACAGAGCCAAAGTACTTTGCTAAATTGTAGCATTGTAAAATATAAATAATTTTGAAAATTTATATACATAAAATAAAATATATTATATAATTAAATTTATGCAAGGAGGAAAATATATGGAAGAAAGAATAGTAAGACCTTTTACAATGTGGAAACATTTTAAAGGAGCAAGATCATTTGTAATTACAGTGGCAGAACATAGTGAAAATGGAGAAAAATTAGTTGTTTATCGTTGTATGGATAACAATGGTAAAACAAACCATAAAGATGGTATTTATGCAAGACCATTAGAAATGTTTTTATCAGAAGTAGATCATGAAAAGTATCCAAACGTTACTCAGAAATATCGTTTCGAAGAAATTATAGATTAATT
>CANRFE010000004.1 GCA_947629805.1 uncultured Clostridia bacterium
TACATTAAACCCAATTCTATGGTCTGTAGTACGCCCTTGTGGATAGTTATAAGTACGAATTTTTTCACTTCTATCTCCAGAACCTACTTGGCTTTTTCTTTCTGTTGCAATTTCCTTATCTCGTTTTTGTTTTTCTATTTCATACAAACGTGAACGAAGAAGTCGCATAGCATATTCTCTGTTTTGTACTTGAGAACGTTCTGTCTGGCATTCTGCCACAATTCCTGTTGGTATATGAATTAATCTTACAGCAGAAGAAGTTTTATTAACATGTTGTCCGCCTGCTCCGGAAGCTCTATAAACTTCCATTTTAATATCTGCTGGATTGATTTCAATTTCTACATCCTCTACTTCTGGAAGAACCGCAACTGTTGCCGTAGAAGTATGAATTCTTCCGCTACTTTCTGTGTCTGGTACACGTTGTACACGATGTACCCCACTTTCGAATTTTAACCTACTAAAAGCTCCTTTTCCCGTTATCATAAACGATATTTCTTTGTAACCGCCTAAGCCTGTTTCATTTTCATTTACTACTTCTAATTTCCAATGTTTTTTCTCTGCATACATGCTATACATTCTAAATAATGTTCCTGCAAATAAAGCTGCTTCTTCTCCTCCTGCACCACCACGAATCTCACAAATAACGTTTTTATCATCATCTGGATCTTTTGGAATTAATAAGATTTTTAGTTCTTCTTCTATTTTAGGTAATAACTCTTTGTTGGTTAGCATTTCTTCTTCTGCTAAGTCTTTCATTTCTGGGTCATCCATCATTTCTTTTGCATCTTCATAAGCTTGTTTTGCCTTTTTATATTCTCTATATTTTTGTACTACTGGCTCTATTTCTGCGTGTTCTTTCATATATTCACGCCATTCGTTTGTTCTTGCAATAACTTCTGGGTCGCTAATTTTTATTGTTAACTCTTCATAGCGTTTTTCTACTGTCTCTAATTTTTCAAACATAAAATTTCTCCTTTATTTTTCACTTTATTTGCTTATTATACTATATTTTTTTTATTTGTTCAATAGAAAAAGTTGGCCTTTTTTAAGAAACGGTCAACTCTTTCTATTTTTTCATAAAGAAAAAAAATCTTCTTTTCATTTTATCTTTTATAATTTTATGATTTGGTATTTTATATTTTCTTTCGTTAAAATCTCTTTTTCTCGATTTGTACAAGTTAAAATAATTATTTGACGATTTGGAAATTCTTTGTCTAAATAAAGTAAAATATTTTTTAACCTTTCTTCATCATAATAAGCAAATGCTTCATCTAGTACAATGGGCATAGTTTCTTCTGTTATTTGTTCTACCATGGCTAAACGTAAAGACAAATAGAGTTGGTCTATTGTTCCGAATACTTAGTCTTTCTGCTTCTATATAATCTCCATTTTCTTTTTCTACCATAAGTCCTTTTTGTTCATTTAAACTTACTTTTTTATATTTTCCATTCGTTATTTTCGCAATATGATTCGATAAGACCTGCGTTAATTTTGGCGTAACATTTTGTTTCATTTTTTGATATGCTTTTTCTAAAATTTCTTTTGCTAATTCTATTTCTTGATTCTTTTGTTCTAACTGTGTTTCTTGCTCTTGCAACGTTTCCCATTGCTCTTCTAAAAGTGCTTGTTCTTCTAATTTTGGCTTTATGGTTTTTTCTTCTAGTTCTAAAGAATGATATGCTAAACTTTTACGATTTTTTTCTTCTTCCTGTTTTTTTAAGATTCCCGATAATTCTTCTATTTCCAATAATGCATGAAGTCTATTGGTGTCTTCTGCTGTTTTTCTTAACTCTTCTTTCTCTTTTGCTTCCTTTTCTAGAAAATATTCTTTTTTTTGCTTGATATTCCTTTCTTGCTCTTCGATACTATTTTGCAATACTTTTTCTTGTGTTTGTATTTCTTCTATTTTTTGTTTGATTTCCTCTTTTTGTTTTTGTTGTTTTTGCTCTTCTTTTCTTTTTTGTGATTCCTGTTGTTTTTGTTGATAAAAAACAACAAGACTTCCTATTCCTCCTAGCAAAAAGATACTAGATAAAAGGATTATTACGATATAATTTTTTACAAAAAGAAGAAGGAAAATTTCTAATAAAATACTAAGAACACTCAAAAAAGCACTCCTTATTTTTAGATTTTTCTTTTTTGGTAAGCTTTCTTGTTCAAAAGATTGTAATTGTTTTGTGAGTTCTTCTTCTTGTTTTTCTAATTCTTGTTTTTTTTGCTCTTGGGTTTGTTTTAAGTCTTCACTGATTTTTATTTTTTCTTTTTCTAATTCTTGTTTTTCTTTTAGGTCTTTTACTTTTCTTATGATTTCTAAATCTTCTTCTATTTTTTGTAATTCTTGTTTTTCTGTTTCTTTTTCTTGTATAATTTCTTGTTTTCTTTGTTTATATTCCTCTAAACGCCCTATTTCGTCTTGTAATGCAAATTTTTCTTCTTTGATTACATTCATTGGTCTTCCTTGCGAACGTGTTGTGCCTATTTCTTCTATTTGCTTTTTATTTAATTTTTGCATTGCCTTTTGATAGGATATACTATCGTCTCCTGTCCCTGCTAAATTTGCTACCTTTTGTACCATCGCATTTTGTATATTTTGCTCTAATTTTACTTCTTGTTGCATAGAAACGAAAGTAGAATAAAACATACTTTCTTCTACTTTCGTTTGGTCTACAAAAAATTGATTTCCATAAGTCTTATCCATTGTAAATTGTTTGGAAATATCTTCTAACTGTTCATTATAAATGGTTGGATTCTTTTTATGAAAATCACGAAATACTTCGTAATACGTTCCATCCTCCAAAGTATATGCTAACTTGCCAGAAAATTCTTCTTGTTCCCATGGTTTATATTGGTCATAATCTGAAAATTCTTTTCCTTTTTTTGTTTTGGAAGCACCATAAAAAATATTAGCAATAAATTTCACTAAGGTTGATTTTCCACTTTCATTATTTCCTTGCACAATATTGATATGATCTGAAAACTCCATTTCTTTTTCTCTTAAATTCCCAAAGCAATTAATTTTTATTTTTTTTATTTTCAATTTTTTAATTCCTCACCTTTTTATTTTTTAAGCTAATACCTCTAAGCCTATTTCTAAAACTCTTTCTAACATTTCTTGGTTTTGTGGTTCTTGCTTTATTCTTTCTAAAATTTCTTGTGCATAAATTCCCCTTAATGTATTTCCCTCTTGCGCTATTTTTTCTACTTCATATCCTATTGTTGTTTTATCTTTTACTTTGATAATTTCTGTTCTACTAATTTGTTTGCTTAACTTTGCTATTGGTATTTCAAAATTTCTTTTTCCTGTTAATACAATTTTATAAAGTTTGTTTTGTTCTAATTGTACAGAATCTAATTTTTCTAACAATTCTTCTATTGTTTTTATATTCGTCATATCCATTTCTTTTTCTTGTAACTCTTTTTCATCTAATGGAAGAAATTGAATCTTTCTCTTTTCTTTTGTAATATCTCCTACTACCATTCCGTGTGGTCCTAATTCGTCAAAGCCCAAAGAAATGGTAGAACCTGGGTAAACCATAGAGGTACTTTCTTGCAAATTATTTTTATGAATATGACCTAAAGCAATATAGTCAAATCCTATTTCCTTCAATTTTTTAGAAGATAAATTGTGATATTCTCTTTGTGTTTTATCACTTCCATCCAAATTGGCATGTGTTATTAAAATATGAAGTTTCGTCTTGTCCTTTATTTCTATTTCCTCTACTTTGGAATTTTCTACATAAAAATCTTCAAAACCATATCCATAGAAAATGCAATCCTCCTTTTCTATTTTTTGTACTTTTCCTGTAAAAATAGTTACATTTTCTTTCCAAGGAAAGGTTGCATAATAAGAATTTTTCAAATATGGGTCATGATTTCCTGGTGCAATGAAAACTTGCGTATTTGGAATTTGCCCAAACAATTCATTTATGTATGCAATGGTACTTTCTCGAATTGTGTCTTGTTCATATAAATCTCCTGCAATAAATAAATAAGGAATCTCCTCTTGTTTAATATATTCTATCATCTTTTTGAATGCTTTTCGTTGGTCTAATCTTCGAATTTCTCCCAAATTTGCTCTATCACTTAACATACGAAATGGCATATCAAAATGCATATCTGCTATATGTACAAACTTCATTTTTTCCTCCTAATTTCTTTTTTGATTATATCTATTTGCCTAAGAAAAGTCAATAGTTTTTAGAACATTTGTTTTACATAAAAAAAGAAACTTAGGATTTCCTAAGTTTCTTTTTTCTTAATTCTTTTTTGCTTCTTCTGCCATACGGAAAAGCCGATTAGCCTGGCTAAGATTTTCCTCCTGCTCCCCTCTTCCCGCTTCGGACCAACTAATATAACAATATACTTGCCCCTTTACTTTAGAAGGAGATTTTTCAATTACAAGAAAACCATCTTTTCTTAGTCGATTAATTGTTCTTCTGCCTAAAAACCGATGATATCCCATTTCTCCGCATTCTGCAACATGTTCCAACCATTCGTCAATTGACCATTGTGCCATTTGTCTCCTCCTGTTCTTGTTCTTATTGGTTAATGAGTTATTGGATTACAAAACTGATTGTAATCTTCTAAAAATGATTTTTTTATTTTATCACAATTTTCTCCTTATGTAAATACATTTTTTTATTTTTCTTACATATATTCCTATAGGTGATATTTTGAGACGAATACAAGTGTTTTTATTCAATGGTATTTTATTATGCTTTACTGGATTCCTTATGCGCAGTATTGGCATGTTTTTTAATGTGTATATTGCCAATAAAATAGGAAGTGAAGCAATTGGTGTTTATCAGCTCATTGTATCTATTTATTTATTTGCTACTACACTTGCTAATTCTGGTATTCACCTAGCTACCACACGTATTATTGCAGAGCAAGAAGCCTTTGGCAAAAAAGAAGAAATCCAACAAGCAAGTAAAAAATGTTTTATGTATAGTCTTCTAATGGGTTGTTTTGCAGGTCTTGTTTTGTTCCTTTTTTCTCCCTTTCTTACTACTTTCTACCTTCATAATAAAATTTCTGCTCTTCCGTTACGTATCTTAGCTTGTTCTCTTCCTTTTCTTTCTGTTTCTTCTTGTATGAATGGATATTTTTCTGCTTTGCGAAATGTGAAAAAAACAATCTTTTCCCAAGTGTTTGCAGAATTTTTTAAAATGACTGCTATCTACTATTTGATAAACTATCTTTTTCCTGTTAATTTAGAATATTCTTGTATTTCTCTGGTACTTGGCAGTACGTTAGCAGAATTTGTTTCTTTTTTATTTTTACTTTTTTGCTTTTTAAAAGAAACCCCATTTCTTCATACTAGGAATAACAAAAAAAATTATACTAAGCAAATTCTTAAAATTTCACTGCCTATTGCTTTTACCTCTTATATTCGTTCTGGTCTATCTAGCCTAAAGCAATTACTCATTCCTATTCAATTAGAAAAGTTTGGACTTTCGTGTGAAAATGCCCTTTCTTCTTATGGAATAATAAATGGGATGGTAATGCCTCTTCTTCTATTTCCTTGTACCTTTATCTCTTCTTTTAGTGCTCTTCTTATTCCAGAATTTTCTTATATGAATGCTAAAAAAGAAAAACAAAAAATGAATTTTGCTTTTTCTAAAATATTTCAATTTTGCTTTTTATTTTCCTTTTTCATCATGGGTTTTTTTTGGTGCTTTGCAAAAGAACTAAATCAATTTCTTTATCCTAATGTAGAGATATCTTTTTTCCTTCAACTATTATGCCCTCTCATTGTTTTTCTCTATATAGATAATGTTGTAGATAGTATTCTAAAAGGGTTAGATAAACAAGTAGGAGTAATGGGAATTAATATTCTAGATTTAGTTTCTACCATTACTTTCCTTTATTTCTTACTTCCCTTAAAAGGAATAAAAGGATATTTGTTTGTGTTATTTTTTAGCGAAATTTTAAATGGCGTTTTAAGTTTACACTTATTACAAAAACATACGCATTTTTCTATAGACTATAGCAATTGGTTACTAAAACCTCTTCTTAGTATTTTCCTTTTAAATTTCTTATTCTCCCATTTTTTCTGCATTCAATCTTTTTTAGATTTCCTTTTTTCTGTTTGCATTTTTGGTATTTCTTATTGTATTTTATTATTTTTACTTGGTTCGTTAACGAAAAAAGCATTTCGTTTTTGAAAAAAGAGCACCAAATTTTGAAATTGGTGCTCTTTTTTTATTAAAAGTACTTTTCACATACTGCCTTGATTTTTTCTTTCTCTTTTGTTAAATACACTCTTAAAAATTCTTCACACTTTTCTCCCTTTGGGAAAATTTTCAAATATTCTTCCTCTGTGTTGATGACATCTTTTACCTTTTTCCGGAAGACAGACATAAAAACAAGAATTTCCTCTTTTTCTGTAACAATAATGGAAAAACCTCTCTTATGTATAGCGCTTATAAGATTTTGTGCTTCTTCCTGTATTTTCCACATGTGTTCTGCCCAAAATTTTCTTTGCTCCTCTAATGTTTGCTTTTCTTTCTTATAAAGTATAGCTGCTTCTTTCAATTCTTTTTGCCTTCTTCTTAGCACCTCTTCTGAAACCTTTTTCTCTACATACTTGTTTTTCAACTCTTCTGGAATGTCAAGTTCAAGAAATTTTAATAAGCTTTCTACCACTTCTATTTCTTCATAAGGAGATGCTTCTTGTAACTTGTCTTCCTGCTCTTCTAACCGTTTTAACTGATGATATGCAATCGAAAAACTTTTGCATAAACTTTTGAAATAACTTTGTAATGTGTACTCGTTCATCGTGTTATAAGACATCTTGTAGCCTCCTTTTTAAGTTATTTACTTTAACAATTGTTACCAGTTTCACTATAGCATATTTTTCTTAGAAATGCAAGAAAAGAAAAGTATAATATTAAAATGTTTGCATTTTTATAGAATGAATTTTCTTATTGTAGGTATATTGTAAAATATTTTGTTTTATATTATAATTACCATAAATTAAAGGAGTTTGTATTATGGAGAGAATTGCTATTTTATCCGATGTACATGGAAATATAACTGCGCTTAATACCGTTATTGCCGACATAGAAAAGAAAGGTATTTCGAAAATCTATTGTTTGGGGGATAGCGTAATTAAATGTGCCAATCCTGATAAAGTAATCGACTTGCTACGTAAAAAATGTGAAGTAATGCTTCTTGGAAACTGTGATGAAATTATTTGTAGACCAAACGTGGAAAAAGGTCGCTTTTGGAGTCGAGATAAAATTGGAGAAGAAAGAGCCAACTATATTTATCATTTACCTATTTCTTATGAATTTACCATGAGTGGTCATTTGATTCGTCTTTTTCATGCTTCTCCTATTAGCTTAGAACATATTTTTAATCCAATGTTTCCTAATTCCGATAGTATGTATTTCAACAAAATTATTACCAATCCAAAGGATTTATTCTTAAATACAGACTTTATTGGAAAAACGGAAAATGACCCTGTTCCAGATATTGTTGGTTATGGTCATTTGCATACTCCTAACCTTTATCGCTTTGGAAATAAAACAATTTTTAATGTTGGTAGTGTTGGTATTCCTGTAGAAATGATAAACGAAGGAGAGGAAAATGCTTCTTCCAAATATTCTACTATGTCTTCTTATTTTATATTAGAAGGAGAATGGAACGCAAAAGAACTTTCTCCTATTTCATTTACTTTAGTACGCCTTCCTTACCCGATTGAAAAAGAAATTGCTTACTTAAAGAGTTCCGATATGCCAAATAAAGAAATTATTATAGAATCATTAAAAACGGCAAATCACTAATTTTTACTTTTTGTATATGATATAATAAAGGATTGAAAAAACTATGTTACCAAATTATGAAAATGCCAAATATCTTGTAGAAAAATATCATCAAGAGCATTTGTTAAATTTTTATTCTGAATTAAATAAAGAAGAAAAAAATTTATTAATTGACCAAATATGTCAGATTAATTTTCAGCAAATTTTTGCTTTATATGAGGCTTCTAAAATTGACGAAACGATTCCTTATGATAAAATTGAACCTCTTCCTTATACAATAAAAGGCCAATTAACCAAAAATGAAATTGCCTATTATGAAGCAATTGGAAAAGAAGTATTTCGAAAGAAAAAATATGCAGTTGTTACGCTAGCAGGGGGACAACGGAACAAGACTTGGGTATAAGGGGCCAAAAGGTACTTTTGAATTAGATACAACGCCTAAGAAATCGCTTTTTGAAATTTTATGTGATAGCTTAAAAAAAGCAAATGAAAAATATGATATTATCCTTCCTTGGTATATTATGACTAGCCATTATAATGATGCTCTTACCAAAAAATTTTTTGAAGAAAAAAATTTTTTTAACTATCCAAAAGAGCAAATTTTCTTTTTTCAACAGTCCGAACTTCCCTTAATTGATACTAATGGAAATTTAATTTTAGAAGAACCTTATAAAGTAAAACAAGCATCCAATGGAAATGGTGATGTTTTTGCTTCCATGAAAAAACATGGTATTTTGGAACAAATGAAAAAAAATAAAATTGAATGGGTTTTCTTCTCTGGTGTGGATAATGTCATATTAGAAATTGTGGACCCTTTACTTTTAGGCCTTACAATTTGCCATAATAAATTAGTTGCTTCTAAAAGTTTATTTAAGAAAAATGTAAAAGATAAAGATTGGATTTTTGCTAGAAAAAATGGAAAACCTTCTATTATAAATAGTTGTTTTTTAACCGATGATATGAAAGAACGAAAAACAGAAGAAAATCATTATTTATACCGCGAAATTAATATCCTTGCTCATTTATTTCATATTTTTGCAATTGATAAAATTGTTAATGTTTCTCTTCCTTACCATAGGGCTTTTAAGAAAAATACCTTTGTGAATGAAGAGGGAATGAAGCAAGTACCTGAAAAACCAAATACTTTTAAGTTTGAAACTTTTATTTTCGATGCTTTTTCTTTATTTGATGACATTGAATTATTGAGAGTAGAAGAAGAAAAAGAATTTGCTCCTATTAAAGATTTTAACGGTGTACACAATCCAGAAAGAGCCAAAGAACTATATGAGAAAAAATTTCTTATTTGACCATTTTTGATATTTTTCGACAGTACGTATGTGTTATACTAGAATTAATCCATAAATACTTACATTTTATGATTTTGTTTCTATGCTACTATCCTTTTTTATACTTTTTTTCTTATTGTTTTTTTCTAGCTAAATTCTTTCGTATTTATGGAAGAAAAAAGGAAACGAGCATGATTATTTTTAATCATGCCCCATTTTTATGTTATGGTATATAATAAATCTTCTAATTCCTCTACACTGCAAACATTTTTTATGCTAACCTCTTTATTTTCCTTTTTTATAAAACTCGTTAATGTTTTTCCAGGTCCTACTTCTATATAAAGATCTATCCCTCTATTTTGCATATAAGCAATTTCTCTATCAAAACGTACGGGACTAACCATGTGGTTTGCTAAAATTTGTTGCATATTATCTTCTTTCTTATACGGCTTGCCATCAATATTTCGAATTACCATTTGTTTACTAGTTTCAAATTTTACTTTTTGTAATTCTTTTTCAAATGCTTCTTTTGCTTTTTCCAATTTTTGAGTATGAAAAGGTCCACTTGTTTTTAATTCTATTATTTTTTTTGCTCCTTTTTCTTTTAATAAAATTTCTGCTTTTTCTACTGCTTCCTCATTTCCCGATATTACCGTTTGCAATTTATAATTATAATTAGCAGGCACAACAAACATACCTTGCTTTTGTAAAGTTGTACAAATTTCTTCTACTTTCCTACTTTCTATTCCCATAATTGCCGCCATTTTAAACTGTTCTTTAGGAAGATAATGTTGCATAAAATATCCCCTTTTTTTGACTAGTTGTACTCCTTCTTCAAAGGATAAATAACCAGAATAAATTAAAGCAGTATATTCTCCTAAACTTAAACCTGCACACATGTCTGCTTCTATTTTCTTACTTTTTAGCACTTCTGCTATAGCAAGACTTGTAACTAAAATAGCAATTTGTGCATTCTCTGTTTTGTTTAATTCTGCCTGTTCTTGTTCAAAACATAATTTTTTTATATTGCTACCAGTTATTTGACTTGCTCTATCATAAATTTGTTTTGCTTCTTCGTATTTTTCATAAATATCTTTTCCCATTCCAACAAATTGAGAGCCCTGCCCAGGAAATAAAAATGCCGTTTTCATATTTTCTCCCTTCCATTTTTAGTACTTTACTATTTTATACTATATTAGGGATTTTTTAATTAGGATGACCGGTCAGGTTCTATTCTTTACATTTCTACATCTTTAATATGATGAATTTCTATTTTACTATTTTCTATTTTTATTTCTATCACATCTAATCGCATATTACAATTTTCTAATGCATGAAGATATAAATAAAAACGAATTGCTTTTTTTAAATGCCTTATTTTTCTATTATTTACAGATTCAATAGGTTCTCCGTATTTTGTATTTCTTCTTGTTTTTACCTCTACAAAAACGTACTCTTTCTGTTCTTTTGCAATAATATCAATTTCTCCTTGTTTTGTATAAAAGTTTCTTTCTATAATTTGATATCCTTTTTTCCTTAAAAACTGCTCTGCTAAATTTTCTCCTTTTTTTCCTGTTTCTTGTATTGCATTCACTATTCTATTCCTTCTTTTCCTTTCTTTGAAATTCATTTGCTGGCAAAGCCTCAATATACCCTTTCATTTCCATGATGGTTAGAACTTGATTGACACGGGAAATTGGCCACTGCAATTTCTTGGCTAATTCATTGCTACTATGGGCACGTTCTGTTAACAATTTATAAATTGGTTGGTATTCTTTTTCTAGTTCTTCTGCCAATAAATTTTCTGTATTATTTTTAGAATTTTTTTGTATGGGAATTCCGATATAGTCTTCTAGTTCTGTTACATCTGTTATAATTTTCGCTCCTTGCTTTAATAGACGATTACATCCTACTCCTTGTTTATCTTCTAAAGCATGTGGTATACAAAACACCTCTTTTTTCTGTTCTAAAGCATATTTTGCTGTAATGCTACTTCCGCTACGGTAAGCTGCTTCCATGACCAAAACAGCCATAGACAAACCTGCAATAATGCGGTTACGAATAGGAAATGCCTTTCCGATTGGTTTTGTATTTGGTGGGTATTCACTCACAATGCACCCACCATTTTCTAAAATTTGATGAAATAATGGTATATTTTCTTGCGGAAAAATATGAGAAAACCCAGAAGCAATGACTGCTATTGTTTTCCCCTCTTCTTGCATAGCACTTTTATGTGCTACCTTATCAATTCCTAAAGCCAATCCACTAACCACACAAATATTGGAACATGCAATACGATTGGCAAATAAAGCAGTATATTTTTTGCCATAATCACTTGCTTTTCTACTTCCTACTATTGCAATACTAGGTTTGTTTAATAAAGCACTATTTCCCATAACATAAAGTTTTTTTGGTGCATTTTTTATATGTTTTAACTTTTCCGGATAATCCTTATCCCCTTGTTGAATTTCTTTTATTTTCTCTTCCTCTTTTCTTAGATTTGCTTCCAACTTCTATATTGAATTGCCTCTGCAATATGAGAAATTCCTATTTCTTCTTCTTGTTCTAAATCTGCTATTGTTCTGGCTACTCTTAAAATTTTTCCATAGGCTCTTGCACTTAATTTTAATGTTGCAAAGGCTTGTTCTAAAAGATCCTTTCCTTTCGGTTGTAAAAAGCAATATTTTTCCTGTAATTTTGGGGTTAATTGACTATTCGAATAAATTCCTTCTTTTTGGTATCTTTGTCGCTGTATTTCTCTAGCTCGATTTATTCTCTCTTTTATTTGCTGAGAGGTCTCTATTTTTTCTTTGTTTTCTAATTGTTGATAAGTAACTGGTTCTACCTCTACTTGAAGGTCCATGCGATCTAATAATGGGCCACTAATTTTTTCTAAATATTTATGTATTGCTTGTGGGGAACAAGTACACTTTCTTTGTTTCGAACCATAAAACCCACAAGGGCATGGATTCATTGCTGCTACTAGCATAAAATTACAAGGATAGGTATAGCTACCATGAATTCTGCTAATGGTTACTTTTTTATCTTCTATTGGCCCTCGTAAAACTTCTAGGGTAGCTTTTGGAAACTCAGCAAGTTCATCTAAAAACAATACTCCGTTATGTGCTAAGCTGATTTCTCCTGGTTTTGGAATTCTCCCTCCACCCAGTAAAGATGCAATAGAAACTGTATGATGTGGTGCGCGAAATGGCCTTTTATGAATAAACGGCCTATTGGGGGATAATATTCCTGCTACACTATGAATTTTGGTAATTTCCAAAGCTTCTTCAAAACTTAAGTCTGGTAAAATTGTTGGAATTCTTTTCGCCATCATAGTTTTTCCGTACTCCGTGGAACTCCTACTAATAAAATATTATGCCCTCCAGCAGCTGCTACTTCTATAGCTCGTTTACTATTTTCTTGCCCTTTTATATCACAAAAATCCAATGGTTGTTGTTCTTCTAATGTACTTTCTGCTTGTTCTACAGGACAAATCGAAATTTCTTTGTTTCCATTCAAATATTCTACTACTTGATATAGGCTATCTATTCCTATAATTTTGAGTCCTTTTACAATAGACGCTTCTCTTACATTGCCACGTGGTAGAATAATTTTTTGAATTCCTAATTTTTGAGCTTCTATGCAAATTGGCAAAATACCAGTAATGGGATTTAATTTTCCATTTAATGATAATTCTCCTAAAAAAATACTTTCTTCTAATTGCTTTTGTTTTATTTTTCCAAGACAAGCTAAAATTCCAATGGCAATGGGTAAATCAAAAATAGAACCTTCTTTCTTAGTATTCGCTGGCGCTAAATTAATAATTATTTTTCTGCTATGTAATTCATAACCCGAATTTTTGATAGCCGTTTTCACTCTTTCTTTTGCTTCTTTTACACTAATATCGGGAAGACCGAACGATTCCCCATTGTGGTAACCCTGCTGCAACATCTACTTGCACAGAAACAAGATAGCCATTTAAACCATTTAAGGACATACTTTTTACTATAGATAACAAAATCAATTTCCTCTTTTCTTCTTGGAATATAATAGAATTTACTTTTCTAGACACAAATCTTCGAAATAAAACTACATTATGTATATCATAAAAACAAACTATTAGCAAGCATTTTTCATCGTCAAATTTTGACATAAATTTTACTTAAAACTCTTTCTTTTAAAAAGGATTTATAAAAAATCCCATGGTCAAACCACAGGATTTTCTTTCTATTTTTTCTTCTTTTTAAGAATTGCTTTGTTCGTATAAAATCTTTTTTAATACCTCATACACTTTATGAATGGGAAGCCCCATTATTGTAGCATAATGTCCCTGTATTTTTTGAATAAATACCATAAATTCACCTTGTACAGCATAAGCTCCTGCTTTATCTAAAGCATTTCCTGTTGCAATCCAATGCTCTATTTCTTGTTTTGTCATATCTTTTAGGTAAACTTCTGCCTTGTCATAGTCAATATATTGCTCTTCTTTTCCTTCTTTTTGCACTAAAATTGCCAAACCTGTAATCACTTCATGCTTTGCTCCTTTTAGTTTTTCTAACATACGAAAAGCATCTTGTTTGTCCTTTGGTTTTCCGTATATTTTTCCTTCTTTAATTACCATTGTATCAGAACCAATAACAATTCTATCTCCTTTTGTCTTATCAAAAATTGTTTTGGCTTTTTCATAAGCTAATTTTTTTGCTTGTTGTTCGATAGTGAAATTAGGCTCTATGATTTCTTCTTTATCACTTGCCATAATTTCATATTTCAAATTTAATAAATCTAGTAATTCTTTCCTTCTTGGTGATTTTGACGCTAGTATTATTTTCATTTTTTTTCCTCTTTTCTTTATTTTGATGATACCATAGTGTTATTTTTTTGTAAATTGTATTTTTATTTTGTTTCATTGGATTACCCCTTTCTTTTTTTACATTATATCTTTTTGGAAAAAGAATGGCAAAAAAACTGATTTTCGACAAATTACCGTAACTTTTTTAGTTACGGTAATTTGCTATTTCTTTTAAAATTTTTTGTCTTATTTCATTCCACGTTAACCCTGCAACATACTCAATTGCTTGGTAGTTTAGATAATTTTTTTGCTTTGCTATTGCATTCCACTGTTGTGTACTAGGAAATTTATGAAAATCAATCGTTCTATTTCTTAACTGCGTATAACTAATTTGATATGTTTGCCATATTTCACTATCTCTTGGATAATCCTTCTGACTTTTGCTATAATTTTCATCCTTTGTAGCATAATATAAATTGATTAAAGAATGAATTTCTTTGCTTAATTTTGCTGTTTTTTCAGAATGTAAACCAGTTTCTTCTATTGCTTGGTGTAATTGATATCGTACCTTTTCTATTTTTATTTCTAATTTTTTATCTTTTTTTCTTAATTTTTTCTGTAATTGTTCCCAATTTAATACATTTTCGTGTGCGTATATAGTATTTATACTATATAAAGCATGTGCTTTTGCATAAATATCCCATTGTTCCTTTGTAAAAGATTTCTCTTTTTTTATTTTATTTTTTAATATTTTGATAGATTTTTCATAGCGATTCATCGTTTATCCATTAATTTTTATCATTTCTTCTAGTTTTGTAATGGCATAGTCTACATCAATATGAACAGAATCTTGTTCTAGTAAGTCTTTTACTATACTTCCATAAAATTGTGTTACTCCTCTTCTTTGTCTTCCTGCCCAATGTTTCATGCATCTTGTATTTTCTAACAATTCTTTTTGGAACAAAGAACATAAACGAGTTTTTACTTTTCCCTCTCTTTCTATCCCTACGAAAAATAAAAAATAAACAGATTTTTCTTGCGATAAAAATTTAAGTACTTTATCAATATTATAAGCTTTTGGATTCGCATTGCGAAATAAAATTTCTGTTTTTATATCGATTTCTGCTAAAAAAGAATTAAAATCTCGTGTATAATCTCCTAGTTCGTCATACGTCTGAATATTTGGTAGTTCTGTATGCTTATTTAAGGCTTCTATTATTTTTTGCTTTGTTTGGTTAAAATCTTCTGCTGTTATTAAATATTCTATTATTCTTCCGACGTATATTTACATTATCAATCTGAGAAGCTAAAACTATTTCTTTTTCTACTTTTCTAACACGATTTTCTAAATCCTTTTTTAATAAGAGATAGGCATCCGAATGGATAAATTGTAATGCTCTTTTAGGAGATTCATAAATGGTTTCTATATCTGTATTTTTTAATTCTGTTTTCCTTTTTGTACCAATAATCGCATTCGTATTTTTTACAAGACGCTCTAAATTTTTATAAAAGCCAATGCTTTCGTGAAGTAAAAATAACTTTTTAAAATTACTTGGTTCATTACACATTCCTTCTACTTTTCTTAAAATATCTACTCCTAGAAAGGTTCCTCTTATATGATCTATTGTTAAGTTTTGAGAAGAATGGGAAATTTTTTGCAAACAGGTGGTATTGGCTAATAGCAACTCGTTTTCCTCCGGTAATACTACACAAACAAGAAAAGGTCTATCATCAAATTGTTGCAACTTGCGTAAAGACAAAACACAATTTGCAAAATTTTTATTAGTAGAACTGGAAAAACGTATTGCAAAATCTTCACAATAATACACTTTTCGATCTGTTGTAAGACCAAATTCTTCTGCTACCTTTTCTTGTAGTTTTTCTTTTCCCAAGCCTGTATGTTGTTGAATATAAGAAACCAAACGATTTATTTTTTCTTCCTTATACACTCTGCGTAGCCCCCTTATTCTTTTCTTTTTTTTGTAATGCTAATGTATTTCTTTCCCAGAATACTCCATTTACATAGCCTTGAATTTCTTTGTCCTTTTGCGCTACTTCTAATCGATATTCTGCCCATCCACAATATCTAGGGTTTTGCTCTATTCCAATATATCTTCTATTCAATTTTTTAGCAACTACGGATGTTGTTCCTGAGCCTAAAAAAGGATCAAAAACAATATCATTTTCATTACTACTTGCTAAAATTAACTTTGCAATTAATTTTTCTGGTTTTTGCGTAGGGTGTTGTGTATTTTCTGGCATTGACCAATACGGAATCGAAATATCGTCCCAAAAATTAGAAGGATAAGTATTTCTATAATTTCCATTTTCAGTTTCTTCCCAATCTTTTGGTTGTCCATTTACTTTATAAGGAGCAATTACTTTTCTTCTACTCATAACGTCTTTTACATGAAAGGTATACTCTTTTGATTTTGTTCCAAACCAAATATCTTCCATTCCATTCTTCCAATTTGCTAATGCTCCTCTTCCTTTTTCTCTTTGCCAAGTAATTCTATTTTGCACATGAAACAATTCAAACATGATATCTCCGAATAATTAAGCTAGTTTGCCAATCACAACAAACATAAATGGTTGCATTTTCTTTCATGATTCTTTTGCATTCTGTAAGCCATTCTATCGTATATTTTCTATAATCTTTAGAAGATGTTTTAGAAAATTTATTTCCATGATAGTCTTTGGACAAATTATAAGGAGGATCTACAATTAACAAGTCTACAAAGGAACTAGGCATTCGTTTTAATAATTCGAAAGTATCTCCTAATATGGTTTTATTAATAATTTGATCAACTTTAATCTTTTCAAGGGGGAAATTTTTTACACAACGACGAATGTATTGTTCCCCTTCTTCTTCTGTAAAATCAATGGTTTTATTTTTCGTGGATTTATTTTTCATTTTTTATTTCCTTCCAATTCTTTTTTCTTAGTATAGCACAAAACAAATTTTAAGAACAAGATACCGTTTCTTTTTTTCTTTCTTGCAAATATACTTTTGTTTTCTCTGTCAAAACTTCTTTTGGCAAACTCTGATATAGATTTTCTTTCATATATTTCATAAATGTTTCATTCTCTTCCTTTTGCAATAAAACTTTTCCATCTTTTGCTTCAAAACAATAAAATTTTCTGTCAAATAAACCATGATGATTTCTACATAACCATATTCCATTATCTCCTGAATTAGCTAAAGCATATTTTTTATCAAACAAATCTTTTTTTACCTGAAGGGGATCTTCTATTAAATCTTGCATACATGGTATTTTACAAACGCGATTGATATTGTTTGCATTAGCTTTCTTAATTTCTGCTACACCCCATAAATGTGCCGCTTCTAAAATTTCTTCTACTTCACAACCACATAAATAACATTTCGTTTGTAAACCTTTTTTTCTCATATTGTTCTTAAATAATTCTTGATTTCTTATAATACCCTTACTTTTTGCAGTGTCATATTGTTGCATTTCTCTATTTATTTGTTGTCTTACTTCTTCTGTTGTTTCATATTTTATATCTATTCCTATTTTTTCAAAAAGCCTTGTTATGCTATCTGGAAAATCTTGTGTAAATTTTTCATCTCCTTGTAAAGGATGTAAGCGAAAGTTAAATCGTTCTTTTAGAAATGCAAATTTTAATTTTTTGTTTTCTCTTTTGGCTAATGTATGCAAAGTCCATATTACTAAAAAATTATCATACGATTGCGCACCTAAGGTTTTAAATGTATAAATATACTCCTTTGTTGTCGTATTCCAATTTCTATTTTCTCCTTCTTCTTCATTTTTTTCTTTCTCTATGTTGAAGTCTGAATCAATACATTGTAAATAAGCTGGTGCATTCCCACTATTTTTCATAGAAATATAAAGGATGTCATTTGCAAATTTATTAAAAGAAGTATAGGCATACATATTTTTATACTTTTTGGGGCTAAAACCTAATGGCTTAAAATCGTGAAATGTTATGGAATCTATATTTAATATTTCGAAACCTAATGTATATAATTCTCTATAAGTTAAATTGTTGGATAAATTATCCGGATAGGATTTTTTTCCTATATCTAATAAATAAAAATACAATTTAACATTTGGATACCTTCTTTTTTCATTATAATAATATTCAAAAATCTTATTAATTCCCTGGCATAAATAGCTATTGGAATGGAAATTATTATTTCCATACACATATTTTTCTCCTTTTTCTTTTTGCTCCTTTCTTTTATCTTCATCATAAGCTGTATTTGATATACCTATAATGTATTTTAATTCTTCGTTTTCATAAACAGAGATGGTTCGACTGTGTCTACTACTTGGCGCACGTTGTGCACGAATATTTTTTCCTTGAATGCAATCTTTTTCTAATGTAATCTTTTTTTCATCAATTTCTATGCCTTCTTTGCGATATGCTCTTTTGATAGCATCTTTATAAATTTTTTTATAAGTTTCCCAATTACTATTAAATATTTTTGCTTTAATTTCCACTTATTTTTCTCCTTTTTTGCATTTTTTCTAATAATTACAAATTAAAATTTCTTGCCTATCTTGTCTATTTCGCATGGTAATTTTATGATTTTTTATCATTCTATATTGATTCTTTTTTCTCCAGTTTTTTAGTTGAATATTTTCTTTTTCATTTCTATCCATCATATTGGATAACATAAATTTAACACCTTTTTTATCCAAGCGAGATAAAAATTCCAATAATTCTTTTTCCTGTGTTTTGTCCCAACCATTAAACCCTCTTTTTCCATCATTATAAGCACCGCAAGAAATTAAATAAGGAGGATCACAATACACAAAATCTTTTTTTGTGATCTCTTCTTCAAATCTTTTATAATCTAAGGCTTTAAATACAATATTCATATTTTTTGTTTTATACGAATACGATACCAATTTTTCTAACATTTCTTCGTTATAGCCTGAATTACCACAAGGATTATTAAACTCCATTTTTGCATTAAATCGAATTTGATGTTCAAAGCCAAAACAAATTAACAAATATAAATCCAAAGGATTTCTACTAGCTTTTTCAATAGAATTATAATGTTCTCTAAATTTGCTATAAGTTTCCTTATTTTCTTTTTCTAAATGATACTTTTTAATATTTTTTTCTATATATTTATAGGTATCAATAAATTCTTCTTGTGTTATTTTTTGTAATAAATCCCTAACTACCCAATTAATATCATTATACACTACTTTATTTGCATTCATATTTATACTGACAGTTGCTCCGCCACCAAATAAATCATAAAATGTATCAATTGGTTGCAAAGGCATATTGTCTTTTATTAATTGTACCATTTCAAATTTTCCCCCTATATAGTTTAGCGGAGAAATGTATAATGGATTCTCTTTTTTTTCAATATAAAACAGCCATTCATAATGTTTTTTACTTTCGGTATCTTCTCTTATTTCTTTTTTAACTGCTCTTGTGCTTTTATATTTTACAAAATCTATTTTTTTAAATTGGTATGTTCCTTCTTTTGCATATCTCTTTAAGACTTTTTCGATAAATTCTTTTGACATAATTCCAGCATCGCTATAGCTTAAAATAATATGTTTAAATTTTGCATTCGCTATTAATTTTTCGAATTCTTCATGAACATTTCCTTTTTTGCACCAATTTGATATTTGATTTCCATTTTCTCTATGTGCTCCTACCCCATGTACTTCTGGTAAATCATTTTTAGCAATCGTTTCTAATACATGATATTGGCTTATATACTGTGTGGGAGTATAAGGTGGATCCAAATATAAAATATCACCTGTTATTTTTTTTATTAATTCATTTGCATCTTCTTTATATACTTCATTTTGATATTTGGATACTTTTTGCGTTTCCAACGGCAAAAATACCATTTTCTTTTTTGCTCTTGGATCCCACATTTTTAAGTAAGCAGAATACACCCCTGCCACATTGGAAACTTTGCTAAGGCTTTCTAATAAACTAGCAATCAAATAATATTTTTCGTTTTCATCTATTTTTTTTGCATCAAACCACTCTTCTATGGTGTTTCGAATAAAATCTATCTTTTTAGCATTTTCGTCAGAAAAATATTGTCTTCCACTTATTTCTGGGGCAAAAGTACGATAACAAAAACCCTCTGTGTAATCCTCTGTATTGCAAGTATTAAAATATTCAAAAGGATCAAACCCTAAATTTTGAAAAAAGTCTTTTTTATATTTTAATTTTCCATTTGACATGACAAAGGAAAAATAAAGCGTATCATTTGCAATAATTTCAAATTTATCCTTAAAATAGTCTCCCACCGTACATGTTCCTGCAAACAAATCACAAAATTTACTTCCTTTTTTGTCTAATTTATTTTTTCTTAAAAATTGATTCAACTCGTCTAGTAACTTGGCCTTATTTCCAATATACCTCATTTTGTCCTCCTATTGAACTATTGGTCTTTATATGAATTTTATTTTTTTGATAATTATATCATAAGCTGTAAACTATTTAAACAGTATTTTAAGGAAAACTCGTTAAGCTATCATAAGAGCTTTGTTAACTCTATTATAGTTTGTGTTTGCATTCCTTTTTAGTATTATTTACTGGAAATTATATTGCTATATGATATATTTTCAGTAAGTGAGGTGACATATAATATGGAAAGTAGGAATTGCTCTTATGTTTCGAAAATATTGGGGAATAATATAAAACAAATTCGTACATTAAAAGGTATTTCACAAGAAAAGTTAGCTGAAAAGATAGGAAAATCTTCTCATTTCGTTAGTTTACTTGAAGAGGTGCTTGTGGCTTAAGTGTTGCTACCGTAATTGCTATTTGTAAGGCTCTTAATACTGATGCTAACACTATATTCGCGGGTACATTTGATAACTCTACCATTTATACCGATAGCTTTTTAAATAAGTCTTTTCACGCATGCAACGCTAAAGATAAAGATATGGTTTTATCTCTCCTTCATTATATTCTGAATTCTAAAAGGTAAGGAATACCATAAATTGATATTCCTTACTTTTCTTTTATCTTTATTTTTAATTTTTATAATCTTAATCCGACTCATTTCACACTTTTATTCTAATATTTCCTGTTTCTAACTGCTAACAAAGATTTTTTCCAAATTTCTTCTTGAAATCCTATAAAAATACCTTTATCCGATATTAACAATGGTCTTTTTATTAGCATTCCATCACTTGCTAACAATTCTATTTTCTCTTTCTCACTCATACTTCCTAATTTATCTTTTAGATTTAATTCTTTATACTTTAGTCCACTTGTATTAAACCATTTCTTTCGTTCTTGTCCGCTCTTATTTATCCATTCGGTCAATTCTTGAACTGTTGGTGTATCTTCTATAATATTCCTATCTATAAATTCAATATTATTTTCTTCAAGCCACTTTTTCGCTTTTTTACAAGTAGAACATTTTGGATATTCTATAAATATATTTTTCATTATTTTTTCCTCCTATAAATTATATTCCCCAAAACCTAATTTTTCTTTTCCTTCATGAATTAGTAAATCTCCTCTATTTCTATAATACATCTACATGATTTTTCTTTAAATTATTCATCTTATAATCTCACTTTCAAAATATTGTTCTTGAAAATTAGTTAATATTCTTATTTCTTCATCTGTATAATTTTTTCCTTCTGGTACCACAATTAATTTATCATCTTCGTCATTCGTTCTATGTATGACGGCTATACATTTTCCTTCAAAATCTTCTATAGCCTTATCAATGCCTAAAATATAACAATCTAATTCTTCTCCATCTCCGCTAATTGTATTTGGCACAAATCCATAGTTAACTGGATAGGAAAAGCCATGTTTTGGATGCATGCTACCTCTTGGCCTATCTACTTTTACTTGAACGATATTTCCAATATAATTATAAGATTCTATTGGTTTTAACTGTATTGCTTTATGATACTCCTCTATTCCAAAATCAACTGTAGGAACAATTTGTTTATTTTCATACATTCTAATAAACTCACGCATAGTAACCCATTTTGCATCTATTGCTTCCCCATCTAAAAAAGTTATATTTTCTAAATCTATATTTCTTCTAAACAACCACAAGTCTTTAAAATCTGGTGGAATTTTATCTCTTCTTATTTCTTTTAAGAATATTGCTTCCCTTTTAGAAAATTCAATTCCTAATTCTTCCTTTAATTCTCGAATTATTCCTTCTAAACTTGTTTCCCCTGCTAAAATTGAACCACCACTGCATTCCCACATTAGTCCAAATTTTTTGTGTTTGGCTCTTTTACTTATTAAAATTTCCTTTTTAGAATTCATAATTATTCCTGTTACTACAATGTGATACTCTCCTTTTTTGAATTGATACACATTTCTTTCTACTGTTTTTCCTATTTTCTTTTTATTCATATCATATATATCCCATAGTTCAACCATATTTTTTCTCCTTACCAAATCATTATTTTTTATAAAATAGAAAAGCTGTTTTTATATGATTTCTTTCTAATTTGATAAACCTGTTTGAAATTGTAATTATAATCTATTTTCCACAATTATATCATACTATGTTAATTATTTGAATACGAGCTTTGCTAAAACTTGCTAAACTACGGTAAGTGTTTTGGCAAGTGTGGTTAAAGCATGAAAATTTTGCCCAAAACGAAACAAAAAAGAGTCTACTAGAAACTAAGAAGCACTTGTTATTCTTATGGTTGTTTCTTATGGTTGTGGAGGTGAAGAATTTGGGGATATGGGCCTTCGGGTTATGAGAATTCAATTAGCCATTTTTGAAGTTTATTGAAATGTTTAGTTTTTATTGAAATATAAGTGTTTATAGCACTTTCCTTTTACTGAACTCTTGTGTGATTTTTAGACATTTTTGAGGACTTTTGTCCCCTTTCTGTCCCCAAGATTTTGAAAGTCTTGTAGCACAAGATGTTCGAATATACATTTGCAAATTGGGGACATTTTGATTTTTATATGATTTGGAGGTTTATTTATGAATAATTTTAGAGAAGTTAATGATGATATTATTAAGGAATGGTCAGAATTTAGGGAGGAAACTGCATTTTGCAATATGACTCCTCAAGATAAAAAATATTGCATTTATTTTGATGAATTGGCTGAAAAAATTTTGAATAATGTGCCAAAACAAAATAAGAAATATGTTCAGAAACAATTAGAGCAACTCGATAAAAACTTTATGGACTATCTTTGCTACTGGAATGAAAAGTATTATAGAAATGGATTCGTAGATGGTTCTCAGTTAGTTACGGGTTGTTTAGACTAAAAAATAGAAAAGCAAGATTATAGATAAATATAGTCTTGCTTTTTACTACTCTTCTATTATATATTTTGTTCTTGAACCTTCATTATTTTTTAAAGTTACTTCTGTAATTTCACCACACTCCTCACACTTTATATATAATTTTGTTACTATAGAATCTTCACCATGCTCATCTCCACTTATAGTAACCTTTTTACTTTTACAATTTCTACATATAAATTGAGAAATAGGATCAAAAATCTTGTGCTGAACATTTTCATATATACTTATTAATGAAATAATTAATGCAATACACGTTGATGCTTCATATATTGTAGTATTTTGCGAATGTGTTATTTTGTTAGCATAATCCCAAGTTGCTTCTGTTATTTTTTTTATATAACCTCTATAATCTCTATTTTCACTATCATTTAAATAAAATTTTATAAATAATTCCGCTTTCTTTTTAAAATTTGATTTTTGAGGTTGCTCTTCTTCTCCTTCCATGCCGGACATATATATTGCATTTCCAAGTTCTATTAGTATTTCCCTGCATTGAACACCAATTGATTGAAAATCCTCTATTTCCTTTGCACTTTCTAGTTTATCTGCAGTATTTCTAAGCTTTCTTAATAGTACTGGAGTTATTTCTATTCCTAATGTAGCAGCCTTAATATAATCTTCAGATGTATAGTCTCCTCTTGCTTTCATCATTCTACTCATTAATCCTACATGAAAAGAATAAACTTCATCAGCTGTAAGATATAAAGCATCTTGTGAATATAAGTTCATTGGTAATTCTTCTCCTTCAACTACCCACCAATCTCCAGCTGTATCTGTTTTTACATTCCATACATTTACTTCAAATTCTAAATCATCAAATGAGCTTTCAATTTTAGCACTAACTACTTTACATTCTCCTTCATTTTGTTCTTCAACATATTCTATAACTTCGTCCATAGTTCTTTTCATTTTATATTCTCCTCATATAATCATATTACACCTTTTTAAAAAAAGTTGTCGAAATTTGTAATTTATTATCTAAGAAGCAAAATAATTACATTATTATTTTGCTTCTTCTTTTTTTAATCTTCTAACTCTTCATTCTCATTTTCAAACTCTACATCATTATCATGTTTTTCTCTATTACAATGTCTATGTAGTAATTGTGCATTTTCTTTAATTGTTTCTCCTCCTGATGCAAATGCTTCAATATGATCAACTTCAGCATCATCTATACTTAATATTTCATTCCCACAATACGAACAAATATATCCTTCATGCCATAGTTCTTCTTTTGTTTCTTTAGAGAATGTTCTTTCTACTCCATAATCACCTTTTTTACCAATTATTTGAGAAAGTAATTCATATACTTTCATAATTCTTCCGATAACTCTAACTTTTGAACCTGTTGCAGCATACGTATAATCTTGATATTCTGGATCATTCATTTTCATTTCTTTTATTCTTTGTCTTATTTCGTCTGAATGCACCATAATATCATGATTGTTAAACATGGAAAATCCAATAATAATTGAATCATATGTAGAACCACTAAACTTATTCATCATTTTTCCTTTTGCTCTATCATATCCAAAAAATGCATCTTCTCCAAGTACTTGTTTAATGATATCTATATTAGAATTAAATTCTCTTTTAAATTGTTCAATATCTTCTTTCGAGTCATTTCGATGCTTTTCCATATACAAGTTTAATGTTTTAGATATTGAACTACTATATTCTTGAAAATCCTTTAATGCAAAATATCTTAATATTGTTTCTTGATAATTTTTTCTTTTATTTTCAGTCCCTATAAGAAATGCTAGTGTCTTATTGCTTTCTGAAATATCTTCTAGCATATTATTAAAGCTACCTCTGTAAATACAATTCCTTAATTCTTGTGGTTTTAAACTTGTGGAACCTTGATTTAGTCTTGCAAATATTTCGTATTTTAATTCTTGTGATTCCTTTTTTATAACTATTGAATGAATACTTGTATTTTTAATTGTTCTTTGTACTGCTTTATCTAAATCTGCAAATCTTTTTCCATTAAAGTCAGTATATTCTTCTAAATTTTTTAATACAAATTCATTTTTTAGGAATTTCACAAATGAAGTTAACCTTTGTTGTCCATCTATTATAGAAAGTGTACCATCACTCTCTTCACAAAGATATACTGTAGGAATTGGTATTTGTAACAAAACAGATTCAATTAATTTTGAAGCTTTTTTCTCATCCATAATATAATCTCTTTGATAATCTGGTTGAGGAATTATATCTCCATCATCAAACATTTCTTTAATTATGCTTAAAGGATAGTCCTTTGTATCTGTAAATACTTTTTTTATATCTAATTCTTCCATTTATTTCTCTCCTTTAGTTTTTTATTATTCTATCACTTTTTATTATAAAGTTAAACTAATTTTGACTTTTTATACATTAAATTTTGACAAAAATATTGAAATTTATTATAATTTGATTGTTATAGGGGGCTTATTTATGGGATATAGTATAAATTTACCAAAAATATTATATTTAACATTGCTAATTTCAAAATTTGCAAGAAATGAAAAATATTACAATACAAATGATCTAATAAAAATTGCTAATGAATTGCGTCCTGAATTAGTTAGATTAAGAAAAGATAAAAATGATTATAAATTTCTAGATGATACAAATTTTGGAGGTTTAAGGGGAAACTTCTCAACTGCACTAACATTTAGAGGATTTATTAATAGAAACAATAAATACATAGCATACTATGGTCTTGGTAGTAGTGATAGGCTATTTAATGCTTTTCAAAAAGGAGAAATAATATTAGATTCTCAAAAATATTGTGCTCATACTAATAATTTAGAATTATTAAAACTTTTAGAAAAAGAAATCAATAATTTTAATATACGAGAAAGTCAAGCTCACATTAAAGTATTCTTAGAAAGGAATGATGGTTTTCCTTTAAAAAGAGACAATATTAACTTTCCAAAAATCGCGGTATTAAAGTCCGAAAAAAATCAATATTTTTTAAGAATATTATTTAATACTTTTAAAAATGATAATGTTATTGAGTTTAATATGTTTAATTATCTAGAAGGTACGAAAATAAAACAGTTTAACATTAACCCTTTATTTGTAATACCAACTTATGAAGATTCTTGGGATGAATTTTATGTTATAGATAGTAAAGAAATATTAACAAATACTCCATTATTTATGTATTATGATAAAAAAGCGAAGAAATTCTATGATAATAACAATAATATATATTCTTATTACGCATTAGGAGAAGCTTTAGACAAAGTACAAAATCAGGACGGAAATATTAGTGAAAGACTATTATATGACTGGCAAAAAGTTAGAGAGCAATTAGTTGAAGACTATATTGAAAAGAAATCTGAAGTTCAAAAAGATGAATTTTCTTTATTTTTAGAAAACTTCCTGCACTGGAAAAAATCATTTTCTATATATCAAAAAGACGTAGTTGATATAACAGTTTCTTCTTCAGGTGGACC
>CANRFE010000005.1 GCA_947629805.1 uncultured Clostridia bacterium
TGTTGTTGAAATGACTTTAGGAGATGAAGTAAAAAATGTATATGCATCAAAATACTTAACATATTTACCATCAAAAGAAGAATTAATTAAGATAATAAACGATGAGAAAGAACTTTATGAACTATCACATGAAAATGAAGAGGAGTGAAAATGTTTATATATAATTTAGAAGATATTGCCAAAAAATTAAAAATAGATTTTGATGGAATTACAAAGCAGATTGAACATAATGGTGTTAAAGGAAGTGCAAGAGAAGATCTATTAAAAGACTATTTAAAAAAGTTATTGCCTGAAAAGTATTCAATAACAAGTGGAATTATTATTGATAATAATCAAAATCAAAGCAAACAACAAGATTTTATAATACATGATGCTTTTAATTGTCCAAGCTTTTTTAAAACAGAATCTAATTCAATTTTGCCGATTGAAAGTGTCTATGCAACTATAGAAATAAAATCTACCTTAGACTATTCAACATTAGAACAAAGTGTAAAAAATGTTGAAAGTGTTAGAAAATTAAATAAATTACCTAATAGAAATATAATTAGTAATACATATAATGATGTATATCCTTTAGGTTTTGTATTTGCATATTCTTCTAATTATTCATTGGAACAAATTCAAAAAAAAATGTCTGAATTAAATAAATATATAGATGCAAGATATCAAATATCTATAGTTTGTATTTTAGATAAAGGATTAGTATTTAATGTTAATAAAGAAAATATCACTGATTTTACTATGATACCTACTAATAATACTATTCTTGGAAGATCGGATAGTAACATTGAAAATACATTATATTCATTTTATTTATTTTTATTAGAATATTTAGATAATGTATATATTCAAGTTCCAAGTTTAATTGAATATGCAAAGAAAAATAATGCTTTTAATGTATCATTAAGTATACCAAATGAATTGATACCAGATGATGCTGTTTTTAGACAAGGCAATATACAAGCTGAATATAGCGATATTCGAAAAATGCTCGATTTAAATAAAAAGTATCCTAATTTGTTTAATGGAAAGATGACATATGAAGAAATGTTTAAATACTTGAAAGATGACTTTATACCGATGATAAAGATACAGGCCAAAATAGCTAAAGTTAAACAAGATAATAGTATAAGTATTTATGGCTATGAATTTAGACCTGAGGAATTTTCTAAATTCGAACAATATGCTCTAAATTATGATAAAAATAAAGAAGCAAAAGAAAATTTTGATAAAATAGTTAATGAAATATATTCTAGATATAAAAAAGAAGTAGAAGAAAAAAATAGTAGAAGTGATTAAAATATCAAATTGGAAAGTAGCAGGATATTTAAGATTATCCAAAGAAGATAATGAAAATATAGAATCAAATAGTATAGCTAATCAAAGAGATTTAATAGACCAATACATTAGTAGTAAAGAAGATTTAGAATTAGTAGACTACTATATTGATGATGGATATAGTGGTACTAATTTCAATAGACCAGGATTTGAAAAACTATTACAAGATATGAAAAATAAAAAGATTAATTGCATAATTGTGAAAGACTTATCTAGATTTGCAAGAAGTCACATAGAAGCGGATATGTATTTTGAAAATCTTTTTCCAGCTTTGAATATAAGATTTATTTCAGTAATAGAAAATATAGATAGCTTTGAAACTCCAGATTCTATGGATAACTTAATTGTTCCATTTAAGAATTTACTAAATGACGCTTATGCAAAAGATATATCCAAAAAAGTTAAAAGTGCTTTAATAGCTAAAAGGTTAAATGGAGAGTTTATTGGGACATCTGCTACATATGGATATTTAAAAAAATCCAAGAGATAAACATAAGCTAATAATAGATAAAGTTGCGTCAAAGTATGTTATAGAAATATTTAATGGTATAATAGAAGGAAAATCAACAAGCAAAATAGCTAATGAATTAAATGAGAATAATGTATTAACACCTGCTGCATATAAAAGGGAAAATGAACAAGAAGATGAAAATGCAATAATAGATAAAAAGTGGAATGCAAAGATGATAAATATAATATTACAAAATAGAGTATATACTGGAGATTTAATTCAAGGAAAGAAGAAGGTGGAAAACTATCGTACTCATAAGCTTATTTCTACGAACGAAGATGAATGGATAATAATCCAGAATAATCATGAGCCAATTGTTTCTAAAGATAAGTTCGATAAGGTACAAGAAATAATCAATAAAAATAAATGTGCGAGAAGTAATAAAGAAAAAGATTTATTTTTTAGTTTCTTGAAATGTTTAGATTGTGAAAGTTCTTTTACTTTGAGAAAAGTAAAAAATTATGAATATTATTATTGTACATCGTATGTAAGAAATGGTAATTGTACAAGCCATTCTATTAGAAAAGATAAATTAATTGAAATAGTATTACATGAGTTAAATAAAAAATTTGAAAGAAATAAAATTGATACTTTAACAAGAGATATCTTATTAAAAAATATAGATAATATAATCATATTTAAAAATGGAGAGGCAACTTTAAATTTCAAATAGAGGAGTGAAGATAAATGGATAAAGAACAAGATAATAGTTATCACAAAATCAACCTGAACTGGTATCCAGGGCACATGGCAAAAACCAAAAAACAAATTCTAGAAGACTTAAAATTAGTAGATATAGTAGTAGAAATTTTGGATGCCAGAATTCCAAGAGCAAGTCAAAATCCAGATTTACAACAATGGATAAAAGGAAAAAAGAAAATTTTCCTATTAAATAAAAGCGATTTGGCAGAGGAAAAGAAAAATCAAATGTGGATAGAATATTATAAAAAACAAGGAATACCAGCAATATTAGTAGAAGCCAATACAGGAAAAGGAATTTCAGAAGTAATACAACAAATAGAAAAAATTGCTTCTAGCCAAAAGCAAGAAATAGAACAGAAAGGAAGAAAGGGAAGAAGTATTCGTGTAATGGTTGTAGGAATTCCAAATGTAGGAAAATCCTCCTTTATTAATCGTATGACAAAAAAAGCATCTGCTACAGTAGGAAATAAACCGGGGGTTACCAAGCAAAAACAATGGATTCACGTAAAAGAAAATATTGCTTTATTAGATACACCAGGTATTTTGTGGCCAAAATTAGAACCAGAACAAACTGCTTTGCATTTAGCTTATGTAGGTTCCATTAAAGAAGAAAACTTAGAAAAAATCGAAATAGCATATCACTTATTAAAATATTTATTACAAGAAAAAAGACAAAATTTAGTAGAACGATATGGAATTCAAAAAGAAGAAATAGAAAATATTTTACAGCATTCAGAAAAATTAGAAAATGAGAAAATAATGGAAATTCTGTATAGGATAGGAAAAAAACGAGGAGCTATTAAAGCAGGAGGATATGTAGACGAAGAAAAAGTAGCTAGTTTTTTATTAGAAGAATTTAGAAATGGGAAATTAGGAAGAATTACTTTAGAAATACCAGAAGAGGAGGAAAAGAAGAAATAAAATGCAAGAAATAATACCAAGACAAAAAAGGAAAGAAGAAGTAAAATTAATGCCACCCTTAGTATGGGCTTACATTGGGGATTGTGTTTATGAATTATATATTCGTATGCAATTAGTCAATCATACAAAATACAATCCTCATAAATTACATATAGAGGCAATTCGTTATGTAAGGGCTAAAGCACAAGCAGAAACTTTAGCAAGTATTTATGATACTTTGACGGAAGAAGAAAAGGATATTGTAAGAAGAGGAAGAAATGCACAGAATCATCACTTACCAAAAAATGCAAACGTAACAGATTATATGTATGCAACTGCATTTGAAGCTTTAATTGGCTATTTATATATGATAAAAGAGGATGAAAGATTACAAGAAATAATGAATAAAACAATGAATTTGCTAAGAAAATAAAAGTATGATATAATAAAGATGTAGGAGATGAGAAAAATGGGATTATTTGATAAATTAAAAAAACAAAAAGAGCCAGTAGAAGAAAATAAGCAAGATATGCCATATTCTATCCAATACCACGTTACAAAGGATGGAAAATTACAAGTGGAGTTTTACGATAAAAAAGCAGATTTTAAACAATTTTATGATACTACTAGGTTAGTTGTAGATACTTTACCTAAAAGAGTAGCAAATCATACAATATACGAAGCATTGGTATCGTATTATGCCCATAATGATCCAATTATGATAGAAAATGATAGAAGAACAAATTATAAAAATATATTATTAGGTTTAGATTTGAATTTGTTACAAAGAGATCCTAACTATTGTCATAGTGTAATGAAAACCTTATTGAATAAAAAGAGAGTTGAGCAATATTTGCAAGCAGGCTTGGAAGAAAAACCAGATGTTTTGTGTGGAAATTATGTGGGAGAAATACAAAAACAAGAAGGACAATACAAGAAAGTATTTTATCAAGATGTTGGTATAGCTACTCATAATTCTAGCAGAATGGTTGAAAAAAGAGGAGAACATAGAAAAGCATTAGAACAAGAAAAAAATAAAAAAATGGCTAGTAAGCAAGCTGAAATGGCAAAATTACAAAAAGAAATAGAGGACTTATCAAAATAAGGAAAAATAAAAAAATTGTAGAAAAGAAAATAAAAAGAGTGGCATTGACAGAAAAAATAAAACATGGTATGATAAATAAGTATAAAAAAAGAAGGCCCCTTGGTCAAGCGGTTAAGACGCAGCCCTCTCAAGGCTGAATCATGGGTTCGATTCCCGTAGGGGTCACCAACTAAAAAAAGCAATAACAGTGGTAAAATAGTAGCATTACCATTGTTTTTTTATTATGTAAAAGAGTATAAGAAAATAAAAATTTAGAAAACAGAAAAAAATATTGTAAAAAAAACTCTTTTGTGATATAACTAAAAATAGTAATATACAAAGGAGGTTTTTTATGGCAAAGAAAAAAGTGGAAAAGGGAAAAATCTTTGTAAGAGTCATGGCGACCATCCTTGCCCTTTTAATGGTATTAAGCATAGCAGGAACATTACTATTTTATTTAATAGCAATGTAAAATAAAAATAAAAGGAAGAAACACAAATGAAAGATAATTTTTTAAATACAATGGATAATTTTTGGCAAATGAATATTACACAGTATGTAGAAAGCTTACAAGAAAATCCATTTAGGCTTATTCTAACGATTATAGATTTGGCAATTGTTATTTTTTTGTTTTATCAGTTAATTAAAATAACAAAAAGTTCTAGGGTATGGCAACTTATGAAGGGAATTGCTTTATTTATCATTATAACTATCTTAAGTGGCTGGATTCATTTAGACATTTTACATACGATTTTAACTTCTATTATGACTTATGGAGTAATTGCTGTATTGGTTATTTTTCAACCAGAATTAAGAAGAGCCTTAGAACAATTAGGAACAAATAAATTTACAAAGTTTTTTGGAATTGATAAAGATAGAGCTACAAGAACGAAGGAAGATATTTATAAAATTGTGATTGCAGCAAAGGAATTAGCAAGCCATCATACAGGAGGGCTAATTGTAATAGAAAGAGATATTAAAATAGGAGATATTGCAGAAACGGGTGTACAAATTGATGCAGAAGTATCCCCACAGTTATTAGTGAATTTGTTTGTACCAAATACGCCTTTACATGATGGTGCTGTTGTAATTAGCAATAATAGAATTGTAGCAGCTGCATGTATTTTGCCATTAGCCAATGACAAAGAAATTGCAAAAGAATTAGGAACAAGGCATAGGGCAGCTATTGGAATAGCAAAGGAAACCGATAGTATTGCTATAGTAATTTCAGAAGAAACAGGAAAAATATCGATTGCAAAAGATGGCACATTAATTGCAGATGTAGATGAAGAAACTTTGAAAAGAGTGTTAATAAAACACATTGTAACGAATCGCTTAGGAAATGAAAATAAAACAAGAATAGATCGAATAAAAAAGATGAAAATGAAATGGAAAGGGCAAAATAAATAGCGCCTAAATGGGAGCTATTTATTTTTTAGTTTTTCCAAAGGAGAAAAAATGAAAAATATCAGATTAACCATAGAATACGACGGAAAAGACTTTAATCGGGTGGCAAAAACAGCCAAATCAATTGAATATTCAAGGGGAAATTGAACGAGCGATTGAACAAATAACGGGGGAAAAAATCGAATTAATTGCTTCTCGGAAGAACAGATGCAGGTGTTCATAGCTTAGGGCAAATTGCAAATTTTAAGACAAATAGTAATTTCCCCGTAGAAAAATACCCAATTGCTTTGAATGCAAATTTAAAAAAGTCAATTCGTATTCAAAAAGCAGAAGAGGTAGAAGAAAATTTTCATGCTCGCTATCACTGCAAACAAAAAACATATCGCTATATTATTAATAATAGCGAATATGGTTCTAGCATTTATCGTAATTTAGAATATTTTATTGCGACGCCACTAAATGTTAAGGCTATGCAAAAAGCCATAACCTATTTTATAGGAGAACACGACTTTCAAGCTTTTAAGGCAAGTGGAACAAGTAGTAAAAGTAGTATTCGCACTATTTATGCAGCAAAAGTAAAAAAACAAGGAGATAGAATTTTTATAGAACTTACAGGAAATGGCTTTTTATATAATATGGTTAGAATTATTGCAGGAACTTTAGTAGAGGTAGGACTAGAAAAAATACAACCAGAAGAAGTAGAGAAAATTTTGCAACAAAAAGATCGAACAAAAGCAGGCAAAACCTTACCTCCGTATGCGTTGTACTTAGTAAAAGTAGAATACGAAAAGGAACCTTATCACAAAAAAGAAGGGAAAGTCATATAATATAGCAAAAAATAAAAACAGAGGGAGAGATTTTATATGAATACATTATTCGTGTTTTTTGCTTTACCTATTGCAACCATTATTCTAGCAATTGTACTAGAAAAAATACTTAGAAACCCCTTCTTAACGGCAATTACTTTTTTTGCTATTTATTTAATTGTTGCTTTTGCAGCTTTTGATGCAGAATTTTTAGTGTTCGTTATTCTGTATACAATTTTGGCCTTTTTAGCAGCTGTTCTAGCAGAAATTTTCTTTTGTAGGTGCAGGCAGGAAGAAAATCAGCAAAGGTGTAGATGGTGTTGGAACAATAGACAAAATAATAATAGCAATCGAATTACATTAAGTGAGCAAGATGTGGCAAGAATTGCCAATCAGTTAGCTAGTATCCAAAATAATACCAACAATACTTGCAACACTAATACCAACAATGCAAATCGTGACGTAGTAACGGCAAATCTTACAAACAATACAACAGGAGGTAGAAGTACCTGGTGTTGTTATCGCAGATAAAAAGTAAAAAAAGAAATAGGAAACAGTCCTATTTCTTTTTTGTGGCAATATTACAATAATGTTACAACAATATTATTTTTCCATGACAGTTGTCGTATTTTATTGTATTTGCGTAACAATTGTTGTACAATGAAATAAGTAAGAATATTTTGTCAAATAATAAGGAGGAAGTTAGATATGGCAATGAATCCAATGCAAAGAAAAGCAAACAATTATTTATTAATGGGAATATTAGGAACCTTGCTTGTAACAGGAGTTGTCATTGTATTTTTATTTATGCAATTGAATACTTTACAACAGGAAAAAAGACAACAAGAAGGAACCATGAAAAATGTTTATGTGGTAGCACAAGATATTAAGTCAGGGGAAACGGTGTCGTATGAAAAATTAAAACAAACTTCAGCTTATGGATCTGTAATTCCAACAAATGTTTTATCCGTTGAACTAACAGAAAAAACAATTGCCAAGATAGACTTAAAAGTAGGAACTATTATTACAGATAATATGATACAAGAAAGTGATCAACAAACAACAAATGATGTAAGAAAACAAGAATATAACGTAGTCATTTTACCAAGTCAAATTCAAAGTGGTGACTATGTAGATATTCGTATACGTTTTTCTAACGGAATAGATTATATCGTAGCATCTAAAAAACAAATTGAAATACCAAATATAAGTGGAGTAGATTCTCGTGATACTATGATCGTCAATATGAATGAAACAGAAACGGTTGTTATGAGCAATGCTATTATTGAAGCCTATAAAGATCCAGGATCTTACTTATATGTTACTACTTATGTAGAACCAGGAATGCAAACATCCGTTATTCCAACGTATGTACCAAGTAGAACAACACAATATGAATTAAATGCAAATCCAAATATTACACAAGAAGCAAAGAATGCATTATTTGCAAGATATAACCAAAATATGTCCACTAGAGAAAATGTAATAGACCCTGTTTTAGCACAATACGCACAAGATGCAGTAGATAATATTGAAGAAGGAGTACAAGAAGAAATTACAAGGGCACAAGAAGCAAGACAAACTTATTTGGAATCTTTAGGAGGCTATTAAAATAAACTGAAATAGAAAGAAAAGACCAAGGGAGGAAAAAATGAAAAAAATAGGATTTATAGGGGCTTATGATAAAACAGATTTTATCTTATATATTGCTAAAATTTTAGTAGAAATGGGACAAAAAGTAATATTAGTAGATGGAACTTTAACACAAAAAGCAAAATATATTATTCCAGTAATTAAACCATCTAAATCCTATGTAACAGAATTTGAAGGCATTGATATTGCAGTTGGTTTTGAAAATTTTGATGGAATAAAAGAGTATTTAGCACTTCCTAAAATGGCAGATTTGAGTTATGATATTGCTTTAATTGATATAGATACTGTAAGCGGAGTAAGAAGTTTTGCATTAGAAAGTTTTGAACAAAAATATTTTGTTACTTCTTTTGATATGTATTCTATTAAAAAAGGGTTGGAATCTATTAGTGGTTTACAAACTCCAATTGAAGCAACAAAAGTCTTATTTTCTAAAAAAGCCTTAAAGGAAGAAGACGATTACTTAAATTTCTTAGCATTAGGAAGCAAAATTACGTGGGGTCCAGAAATTATTTGTATGCCATTTGAAGTAGGGGATCAAACAGTTATTTATAATAATCAAAGAGTATCAAAAATTAAATTTAAAAAGTTAAGTAATCAATATAAAGAAGGACTTATTTATATGGCAATTAAAATTATGGAAGAAGTAAATGAAGCATTAGTGAGAAGAGCATTTAAAAAAATAGAAAGAGGAGTTTAAATTATGGCAATTATTGCGTTTTGGAGTAATGAAGAAAAAGAAACTGCACAAACAATGTCCATGGTAGCATTATCTACTTATATGGCAATTGAACATAATTATCGTATAGTAAATATTAGTACAAGTTTTCAAGATCAGACTTTAGAAAATAGTTATTGGAATTTAGAAAAACAAGAACAGTTAGTAAAGACAATTACACAGAATGCAAGCCAAGTTGGCTTAGAGTCTGGAGTAGAGGGCTTAATTAAGGTAATTAATAGTAGTAAAACTTCAAATAATATTGTATCGAACTATACGAAAATTGTGTTTAAGGATAGATTAGACGTTTTATGTGCACCAAGAACAAAAAAATACGAAGACTATAAAGAAATAGCAGAGTTTTACCCAAGCATTTTGCAAGTAGCAAATAGAAACTACGATTTGGTTTTTGTAGATATTTCGAAAAAAATGCCACAACAACAGGTAGACCAAATTTTAGAACAAGCAGATGTGATTATTGTAAATATTACACAAAGACAAAAAACAATTGACAACTTTATGAAATTACGAGAAGAAAATGAATTTTTTAAGAAAAATAATATTTTATTAAATATTGGAAGATATGATAAATTTTCAAAATATAATATTACAAATGTTAGCCGTTATATGAGAGAAAGAAAGGATGTACATGCTATTTTATATAATACGCTATTCTTTGAAGCTTGTTCAGAAGGAAAAGTAGCAGAGTTTTTCTTACGATTAAGAAGAATAGACGAAGAAGATAGAAATGCAACTTTTATGGAAGAAATTAAGCGACTAACAAAAGATTTATTATACAAAATGCAAGAATTACAAATTAAATTATAACAAAAGAAAGTAAGGAAGGAGCCTAATGCTATGATTAATATTTTATTAATCGTCATCATTTTTCTAATAGCAGGATTCTTAATTATGCGTAGATTGAAAAAGACGCAAGACGAAAATGTAGAAGAAAAAGTACAAGTAGATGATAAAACCTATACATTAGAAAAAATGACTGCTTTTGTAAAAAAGAGACTAGATGAAATTACCAAAATTAACTTATATGATATTGGTCTTTCAGAAGAGGAATTAAAAAGAAGAAAAAATAAAAAATATGAATTAAAGAAAGCATTAAAAGGCTGTACTTATGGGGATGTAAATGATAAAAAGTATGTAAAAGAGCTTATTTATGATATTTTAGCAAAGGAATATGGAGTAACAGAAACCAACGTTTCCACAGCAATTCCGTTTGATGTACCATCTTTACTAACAGCACAAGACAAATTTGAAATTATTTTATATATGTATAAACAAGAATTTGGCTACGAAGCTTTGCCAGAAATTATAAAAAAATATGATTTAGATCGTTTGAAATATGTAAATGGAGAAACCAAGCCTTCTTATGTTATTACAGAAGAAGAAATCAATGAAATTTTTGAAAAAGAAGATTTTGTACTAGCTTTTCAAGATAAACTAAATATTGTGGTACAAAGAATTTATCAACATTACAAAGGATATAGCAGTATTGATGAAGTTCGTGATATGAATATAGATGGTATTTCTGGTGGTGTATCTGGTTTGCCAGAGAGCTTTTTAAGCCAAGTAGCACAAACCGATGGAGATTATTTAGACCAAATTGTAGACCATAAAGTACCACGTGCCTGCGATAGCATTTGGATTATGTTCCATGGTAAATCTATTCGTTTAGCATTTCTTTCTTTTGGAACAGAAGCAGAATTAAAAAGAGTATGTCAAAATATTTATAAATATAATAACCCTGGACAATTGTCAGATACTAATGGTTATAAAATTAATGAAATGAAAGATGGTTCTCGTGTTGTTGTAGTAAGACCAAGTATGTCAGAAACATGGGCATTTTTCGTTAGAAAATTCGACGTAAAACGTGCTACGCTAGAGCAAATTGTTCTTTTCCCAGGAAAAGAAGAAGCAATCGATTTACTAAAATATTTAGTAAAAGGAGCAAGAATTATTTCTCTTACTGGTGAGCAAGGTTGCCGGAAAAACGACTATGCTTATGGCAATGATTGAAAACATTTATGAAACAATGAACCTTCGTATTACAGAAACTGCTTTCGAGCTTCACTTAAGAAAAATTTATCCAACGCGAAACATCTTATCAATGCGTGAAACAGAAACTGTATCTGGACAAGAATGTTTGGACGTTCAAAAGAAAACCGATGGTTCGGTTAATATCATTGGTGAGGTTGCAACAGACCCTGTTGCATCTTGGATGATTCAATCTGCCCAAGTTGCTTCAAAATTTACTTTATTTACCCACCATGCGAAAACTTTTCCAGACTTAGTAACAGCACTTCGTAACTCTATGTTAAGAGCAGGGGTATTCAAAGATGAAAAAACAGCAGAAGAGCAAGTTGTTCAAGTCTTAAACTTTGATATTCACTTAGTAAAAGACTTTAGAGGACGTAGATACATAGAAAGAGTAACCGAATGTATTCCAGTAGAAGAAAAAAATGAATATACTTTTGACCATAGAAAAGAAAAAACATTAGAAGGTAAATTTGATAAATTTATGGATAATGCAACGCATTATTTTACAAGATCAACAAACAGAGAATTATACCATTATCAAAATATTTTAGAGTATCACGATGGAACTTACGTATTAACAAATAAAATTAGCGACCATAACATTCGTGAAATGTTAAATAATATGGATGATGCAGATGCAGAAGAATTTATCCAATTTATTCAAAGAAATTGGGGCGTAAAGGTAAGTAGATATTTAGGACAAGAAGCAGAAGAACAACAAGAGATAGCACAACCTAAAAAAAGAGGAAGAAAACCAATTTCACAAAAATAGATAGAGCAAGGAGGTGTACTTAAGTATAAAATGAATAGCCAAATGTTGATGTATTTATTAATAGGAGTCGGCGCTTTATTTGGTATTATCTTAGTAGCTTATTTTATATTACAAAAAAATAATAAAGAAGCAAAATATATTAGGCAATTACAGGAAGGTACAAAAACTTCTACCTTTTCTACAGAAATTATTTATCAAAAATTATATATTTTTTACTTAAAAACACCTTTTCTAAAACGTTATTTATTAAAAGTAAGAAGAAGACTAGAAATTGTTAATATTGATGATGAGTATTTAACCAGAATGCAAGCAGCTAAAATCTTAACAAGATCTTTCTTAATCGTAATTCCTTTAACCATTGTAATTGTTGCACTAACCAAAAATAATACCTTGTTAATGAGTATTTTATTAATTTTTGAAATCTTCTTATTAGATACGTTTATTGATGGTAGAGTAGATAAAATTGATAATAATTTATTAAAACAACAAATTAATTTCTTTTCTGAAATCAGACATGCTTATCATGAATTTAACATGGTAGAAGAGGCTATTTACCAAACTGCACAAGACGATGATAACCCAGAAATGGCAAGACAAGCAGAAAAAATCTATGAAGTATTAATTTCAGATGATCCAGAGTCTGAACTGGAAAAATATTATGATATTGCACCAAATGCTTACTTAAAAGAATTTGCAGGAGTTTCTTATTTAACAAAAGAGTTTGGCGACAGAAAAGTAGATGGAGCTTCTTTGTACTTAAAAAACTTAAATAATATTACACAAGAAATGCAACTAGAAATCTTAAAAAGAGATAAGTTGGACTATGTATTCCAAAGTTTATCTGTTATTGCGATTGTTCCTATGCTTTGTTTGGAACCAATTAAAAACTGGGCAATTTCGCAATTTAATTTCGTAGAAGATTTCTATACAGGAAAAAATGGTATGTTGGTACAAATTTTAATTTTAATTACAACTTTTGTTTGTTATATCTTAACGAGAAAATTAAAAGATAATGGTTCTACCAATATGAATACCAAAAATACAGAAAACCCTTGGCAGGAAAAATTATATAAAATTAAAATTGTAAAAAAATTTGTAGACTTATTCATTCCAAAAGAGGGAACAAAAGAAGCAAGAAAAATAAAAATGACCATGAAGGAATCAGCTTCCAAAGATAAAATAGAATGGCTCTATATTAATCGAATTTTACTTTGTGTTGTTTCGTTTATAGTATCCTTAGTATTTTTTGTACAATTACATAGAATTGCTATTAAAAATGTATATGAAGACCCGACGACAACGTATGATATTATTGGAGAAATGAGTGAAAAAGATAAAAAAACAGCCATGGAGTTAACCGAGTCAGACAATGAATATATTGATTATTTTAAGGGAAAGAATGACTTAAAACAAGCAGATATTGAAAAAGCAATGCAAAGAGGAAACGTTAACAAAGATTACGTAGATGGCAAAGACGAAACAAGGCAAGAAGCAGCAGAAAGAATTATGAATAAAATAAAAATGGTAAAAAGCGAATATTTAAGTTGGCTAGAAGTATTAGGAGCTATGATTATTGCCATGATTGCTTATATGGCACCTGTATGGATGTTAAAATTTCAGAAGAAAATGAGAGAAATGGAAATGGAAGATGAGGTAATGCAATTCCAAACCATTATCTTAATGTTAATGCGTATTGAAAGAGTAAACGTAGAAATTATTCTGGAATGGCTAGAAAGATATTCTAATATTTTTAGAGACCCTATTAGTAAGTGTGTAAATGATTACGAAAGCGGTCCTTGGGAAGCATTAGAGGCTATGAAAGAAGAAGTTACTTACCACGATTTTATTCGTATTATAGAAAGTTTACAAGCAGCAGTAGAAAAAATTCCAATTAAGGACGCCTTTGATGAATTAGATACAGAAAGAGATTATTATCAAGAAAAACGAAAAGAATCCAACGAAAGATTAATTGCAAGAAAAGGTATGATAGGAAAAGGAATTGGTTTTGCTCCAATGGTAATACTTTTTGTTGGTTATCTAATCGTGCCATTAGTATTTATTGGTTTAATGAGTATGACATCTTCATTTAGTAGTATGTCAAGTATGTCATCTATGTAAAAGGAGGAAAACATTATGGAAAATGCAACCAATGCCCTTATGATGGCAGGCTCTGTTTTAATAGCTCTAATTGTGATTGGTGTATTAGTTCTCTTTTTTCATAATGTATCGGAATGGCAAGCAATAGAGCAATCATCGGAAGCATTAGAGCAGGCTGTTGAATTTAATAAACAATATGATGTCTATGCTAGAAATATTTATGGAAGTGATTTGCTCTCCATTGCAAATAAAGTGGATGATTATAATAAAAAAGAAGCAGATACGAAAGGCTATACTAGAATTGAATTATCTTTAATTTTGCGAGAGGACATTGATAAAGAATATTGGAAAAAAGGAACTTACACGGCTTCTGCTATTAAAAGTAAAATGCAAGAGCTAGAAGAAAAGATAGAGGAACTAGGAAATGTTAGTATAAAAAGTGCCGCAAATCGGAAGAATTTCAAGAAAGGTAAGCCAACTTGCAAGTATGCGAACGAAAGACTTAGAAGATTTAGGCTTTGAGAGAGAACAATATAATGAACAAGTCAATCAATATACAGAATATAAAACGTTATTAACGCAAATAAAAGCAAAAGTATTTCAATATGTAAATTTTGAATATGATAAAAACAACGGAAGAATTGTAAAAATGATATATCAATTCTAAAAAAGTAGGAGGAAAAGATGGAAAATGCATCAAAAGCACTTATAATGGCAGCTAGTGTATTGCTTGGTTTGATGATTATTTCAATAGGGGTTGCTCTATTTAGCTCTTTTTCTGAATACGGACGTACTACTATAGAACAAGCAGAAGAGTATAAAATTACAGAATGGAATAATAATTATAGCAAATATTATGGAAGAGTGGCAACTTATGATGCGACAAAAAATCGCTATGTAGACAAACCAATAGAAGTAACCGCTCATGATATTGTAAGTGTTGCTAACCATGCCAAACAAAATAATAGCGATTATGAACTAGACCAAACTTATGCAGGAAATGAAAATAGCTATTATGTGCAAGTAGTAGTAAAAGAAAAGGCAAAGCAATATTTGAATTTTGAAACTTTCACAGAAAAGGAAAAAAATCAATTTTTATTAGAAAATGCCTTAGTAGAAGAAAAGGATGAATTAGGAAGAGTAATTGGAACGAAAAGAAAAGTTTATCAATGTGATGAAGTAATCTATAGTCCTGTTACCAAAAGAGTAATGAAAATTACTTTTAGTGTCTACCAAGAATAGACAAAAACTACTTTTGTATGCTAAAAAATGTAAAAAAAACTAAAAATTAGAATTGCATAAAAGCAAGAATAATGGTATAATAAAAAGGAAGAGCAAAATGAAGAAAAATTTATTAATTCTATTCGGAATTTTTTTACTTACTATTGTTATTTTTACTTATTTTTATTATAATTACACAAAATTAACAAAGCTAGCAAAACAATATAATCAAGAATATGAAAACTATACAAAAGAAGCAATTCTAGGTTCTGATCTTATGACTTTAATTAATAAAGCAACCAATCAAAATGAAAAAAATCAAGTACAAAAAGATGAAAAGAAGCATTACCTAGAAAATGAAAAAAATTCTATTAAAATAGAAGTAAAATTTTTAGAATCGGACAAAATCTATCCCATGGAAGCAATTAGTTATTTGGGGTCCGAAGCATTTATAAAAAATTATAATAGTATGCAATTTATTTGTACCAAAAAAGAATATCATAAGAATACCAACTACATTAAATATATGCTATTTGAACAAATTTAGTTTTTAATTTTTTAATTTTTTATATATTATAGAGGGAAAAAAGGAAAACCCTTAACAAAAGAAAGAGGAGGAATTTATTATGGAGAATGCGTCAAAAGCATTAATTATTGCAGGAGCAATTTTATTATCAATTTTAATTATTGGGTTAGGTATGTATATTTATACCCAAGCAGCCGGTGCTATGGATGGGGCAAACTTAGATCCACAAAAAGCAGAAGCATATAATAGGGAATTTTTAAATTATGCAGGAACAAATGTATCAGGAACAAGAGCAAGATCTTTATATACTGCAATTGCTGCTCACAACCGAGCTAATTCAGGAGATGCAACTTTACAAATTGCTTTAACTATTGGAGGAACAGCATTTGAAGATAATGCAACACAAGCTGCAACAGAAGAAGCAAAACAACTTCCATCAAACACCTTAAAAGCAGGTCTTACTTATGTTGTTAGTTTTGCTTATGATCCAAACTCAGGATTTATTACCGCTTGCAATATTACGCCAAAAACAAATTAAAATTTAGAAATAAGGAAATAAAAAATTATGGAAAATGCTGTTGAAGCTTTAAAAATGGCTTTTGCTGTTTTCGTATTTCTTATGGCATTAACCGTTAGTATCTTTTGTTTTAACCAAGTAAAAGCAACTTCCGATGTGGTTCTATACATGAACGATAGCACAAAATACTATGAATACCAAGGGGTAGCAGGAAAAGCAGCACAAAATAGAATAGTGGGGTTGGAAACGATTATTCCAACATTATATAAGTATTATAAAGAAAACTATACCGTATTCTTCCGTGAAGCACATTATAATGAACAAACAGGAGAGTTTTCTGGCAATATTAGACCACTTGCTATTTATACTACACCATCTCGTTACCGCTCTAGTGGGAAAGTAAATGCTTCTTATTTATGGGGAAAACAAGATGGAGATTTAAATCAAAGTACATACGATACTTTAGTACAAGCAAAATATTCTCCTTATTTAACAGGGGGATATACCCAAAAAGGAAATACAGCCATATTTTCTTTTGACTTAGAAGAAGAAACATTAAGGCACGAGCCTTGGACAGGAAGTTATGAAAAAGCAAAGCAGAACATAGATAACTTTTTATATGGAACAGTTTACTTGAATCCAAACAACAATGCAGAGTATATAGATTATAGTAAATCCCCTTTACAATTAGGTGGGTTTATTGCAAAATATAGAAACGAACAGTTTGTAGAAACCATAGGAGAATACACCTATTCTAGTTCACAAGCTAAGGATGATACAGAAGATGGAAGTACAGTAAGTAGTTTAGTTAAGGAAAAAAACAAAAGAATGATTATTTTTACTTTAATAAAATAGAAAGGAACTAAAAAAGGAGGAAAGAAAAATGGGAGATAGTTTAATTACCATTGTAGCAATATTTTTAGCCGCTATTTTAATGTTTGTTTTTCCTTTAATGTCAATTTCAGAAAGAACGGATGATGTATCAGAATTAGCTGTACAAACAGCTACAACGGAATTTGTTAACAAAGTAAGAACAACGGGAAAATTAACATTAGAAGATTATGATAAATATGTAGCAACAATTAATGGAACAGGAAATTCTTTTGATGTAGATATCGAAGTAGATCAATTAGACGAAAATCCAGGCGTAAAAACAACACAAACAGACATGACAAAAATAGGAGAGAATTTGTATTATAGATTATAGACTTCACAAGTAGAAGAAAAGTTAAATAATAATGGAAAAATTATTTTAAAAGAAGGAGATATGGTTTCTGTTATTGCGAAAAATACAAACCAAACCATTTCTCAAATCTTGAAAAATTTCTTCTATCAATTAGCTGGAAATGATACTTACCAAATCGCTGCTCAACATGCAGGAATTGTTACCGTAAATGGAACAAAGTAAAATAATTTCAATAGGGCAGAAAATACTTCTGCCTCTTTTTTATCTAAAGATTAGAAAGGAACACAAATGAAATTACAACATTTAACTATTATCTTTGTTATTATTATGTTGCCAATTTCCATGGTTATTACCTCTTATATTCAAACACAAATTGATACCATCTCTTTACAAACAAAATATACTTCAAGATTACAAACGGCAACACATGATGCCATAAAAGCATTTCAATTAAATACTCTGAACAATAAATATTCTACGGTTAGCGATTCTAAAATTCGAGATATTGAAGCTTCTATTTCTACTTTTTATCATTCTTTAGGAGTAGAATTAGGAGCAAGTGGATATGACCAAGAAAGTTTAAGAACTTTTATACCAGCTCTTGTTTATACTATGTATGATGGTTATTATATTTATGGAGAATATTATAATGAAACCATAGGAGATTATCAATATGGCTTAAGACCTTATATTTATTATTCTTGTCGTTATAAGAAAAACAATAATGATTTTGTTGTAAATTACACATTAGATAATACGATTACGGTTTATGGAGAAATTAATGGACAATATGTAACGAAATCAGGAGCTTTAATTAATCCCAATTTAGTGGATGAAAGAAGTATTCAAAAGATACAATATCAATATACAGATAACAATGGAAATACACATAAGCATGAATATGTAGTGTCCATTCAATACGATGATGTAAAAATAGAAAGAGAAATTTTAAGAGAACAATTAATAACCCTAAACGAAGATAATCAACCATCTTTAGATACGTATGAATATGTAAATTATAGTAATCGAAGAGTTTATAAAGACATAGGAACAGATCAATATTTTTGGAATAATAAAAATAAAAAGCAATACATTACCGACGAGGAAACGTTAAATTTTGTAAAAAACATGACAATAGACAATCACTTATATAGTAATAGTGCAGCACAATATTATGCAGATGCTTATGAATTTAGTAAATGGGTAAATTCTGCTTTACAAAGCATTACACAACAAGATGCGTATGAAGCAGATGGAATAACAAAAATCAATGATTTTGCTATTACAACAGAACAAGAAAAAATATTCTATTTAACGCAAGAGAATAATCCCTTACTTTCTAGTTCTACCTTCAATCAAAATAGAATATCTGTGATTCGTAAAGCAATAGAATCTAATTTAGCAACAGCAATTGCAAATTTTGGAAGAATGTCTACTTATGAATACGAATTTGTGGTACCGAAATTTACCGAAGAAGATTGGGATAGCTTAGTCAATAATATTACAGTGGCAAGTTTTATGCAAGGAATTCCAATAGGGGCAAAATTTTTCAATCAATATTGTATTATTACAAATGATAAAAATAAAGAAGTAGTCAATGCAGATTCCATTTATGTTATAGAGGAAGATAATACCGTGCATTTGCCTATTTGCAAAGATATGATAGAACAAGAACATACCATAAAGGAAGCTTATCAGAATATAGACTTTGAGCGTCAAACCGTAGTCATTACCGAAGGAGATGAAAGGTATTTCTATCCACATGCAAATGCAAAATGCTATAATTGTATAGTAAGTGTGGCAGAAAGTTATGATGTGGATGATTTATTAGCAGGTAGCATGAAAACTTATGATGCCAACACAGATACGTATATTGTAGATAGGGAAGCAACCAATAGTATTCGAACTAGTAATTTAAGAAAAGTATATTTAACCGCTTTAGCAAGAGAAAAATATGACTTATATAAAACAAATTCTTATTTTGGAAATTAAACAATCGTATAAATAAAAAATAAAAAAATGGGAAAAATAAATAGTAAAAAAGTAAAGAAGGTTTTATTTTGAAAAGAAAAATAAAAATAATTTGCATTCTATTTATTTTACTCATTTTTTATGTTTATGTAGCCAATATTACTTTGTTTCCCAGCACTATTTTATTAATGCAGGGGGAAACATTACATTTTATAAATTTATGGGGAATTCAAGTAGAAGAAAAGAAAAATTCTAATCCCAATATAGGGGAATATCAGATAGCAGAGCTAGTAGAAACCTCAAATTCTGCAGAAAACAGTGAATTGCAGGAAATGGGAAAAATTGATTTAAACTTAAATTTGTTTCATAGCATTCCCTTAAAAGAAGTATCGGTAAATGTAATTCCCAAAACAACCGTCATTCCTTTAGGAAATGCTATTGGCTTAAAGTTATACACAGAAGGGGTATTGGTAGTAGGAATGACGGAAATAGAAGGAAAAAAGCCGTACCAAAATGCCGATATAAAAGAAGGAGATAGAATTATTTCTATTAACAATACAAAAATATCTTCAACAGAAGACTTGGTAGAAAGCGTGAATCATTCTAACGGGAAGGAAATGACAATTCAATATATTAGAAATGATGTAGAAGCAACAACTAGTATGATACCGGTACAAACACAGGAAAGAGAATATAAATTAGGATTGTGGGTAAGAGATGCGGCAGCCGGTGTGGGAACGGCAACTTTCTATGTACCTTCTACAGGTATGTTTGCTTCTTTAGGACATGGGATTGTAGATATTGATACAGAAGACTTAATTACCATTAGCAATGGAGAAGTAGTAACTACCGATATTATTTCAATAGAAAAAGGAGAAAAAGGAAAACCAGGAGAAATAAGAGGCAGTATTGAGGGAGGTACCACCATAGGAGAGGTATATAAAAATACCAGTTTTGGAATTTTTGGAAAATTAACAAACAAAAGTAGACTTTCTATTTCTTCTGACGAAATAGAAGTATTAAATCGTAAAGAGATAAAAACAGGACAAGCACAAATCTTATGTGAGTTAGAACAAGGAAACAAACAATATTATGACATAGAAATACAAAAAATCTATACAGGAAATCAAAAAGATAACAAAAGTATGCAAATTAAGGTAACAGACAAAGCGTTATTAGAAAAAACAGGAGGAATTATTCAACGGCATGTCAGGTTCTCCTATTATACAAAATGGAAAATTTGTAGGAGCGGTCACGCATGTATTAGTAAATGATCCCACTACAGGTTATGGTGTATTTGCCGATATGATGTTAAAGCAAATGGCACAAATATAAAAAAGGACTATTTTTTCTAGTCCTTCCTTTTTTCTTCTAATAACATTGGTCCAATATTGGTAACAGTTCCTGCACCTAAAGTTAAAATAATATCGTCTTTTTCTACCACTTCTTTTAAGTAAGAAACAATATCTACAAATTCTGGTATGTAGAGAGCTTTTCTACCTAATTGTTTGATTTGCTCTACAAGGTCTTGAGAAGAAATGCCGTAAGTATTTACTTCTCTAGCTGCATAAATATCGGTAACAATAATATTGTCAAAATAGGTTAAGCTATCTGCAAAATCTTCTAATAAATTTTTTGTTCTACTATAAGTGTGAGGTTGGAAAATAACCCAAGAGTGATGGTATTGCTTCTTTTTTAGAGCATTAGCAGTTGCTTTAATTTCTGTTGGATGGTGACCATAGTCATCATAAATGGAAGCACCACGAAAATTCCCAATATATTCAAAACGTCTGCAAGCACCAGTGTATTTTTTTAAGGCAGATTTAATAGTCGATTTTGCAATTCCATAGGCATCGCATAAACTAATGCAAGCTAAAGCATTCAATACATTGTGTGCACCTGGTATAGAAAGTTCAAAAGAAGCATAAAAAGCATTATTATAATATACATCAAAACGAGGGAAGCCATTCTTATTAAAGGTAATGTTTCTTCCTAAAAAATTCACTTTTTCATTTTCTATCCCATAGGAAATTACTTTCGCATTTGTGTAGTGAGGTAGTTGTACACAATAAGGATTGTCGCAATTTACTACTAATAAACCATCTTCTGGTAAAAGCCCTACATATTTTATAAAAGCTCTATGAATATTTTCGATATTTTTGAAATAATCTAAATGGTCATTATCAATATTTAAAATTACTTCTGCTTTAGGGTAAAATTTTAGAAAACTTTCCACATATTCGCATGCTTCAATGACAAAATGTTCACTATTTCCAACACGATAATTTCCATCAATTGCTTTTAGTGTAGCACCTACTTGAATAGAAGGATCCAAGCCTGCTTCTAAAAAACACATAGAAACCATAGAAGTAGTAGTTGTTTTTCCATGGGTACCAGAAATACAAATTGTGTCCTGAAAAGCTTTTGTAATAAGCCCTAAGAAATCTGCTCTTTCCATGGTAGGAATACCAAGTTCTTTTGCTTTTACCAATTCTATATCGTCTTTTTTTATAGCAGCCGTATACACTACAAGGTCTGCTTTTGCTAGTAAATTCACATCGTGGCCAATAACTACGTGAATGCCATCTAAATTTAATTTTTTTGTGGTTTCAGAAGCACAAGCATCAGAACCCATAACAAGAAAGCCCCAATGCTTTAAAATTTCTGCAATGCCACTCATGCTAACGCCACCAATACCAATCATGTAGATACATTTGTATTTTCTTAATTCTTGTATATTTGCCAAAGTAAGCACTTCCTTTTATTTTTTCGTAATTATTAGAAGTTATTATATAATGTTTCTATTCGCTTTTCAATATATTTTGTAAAACTTCTAATGCATTGTATGCATTTTTTTCGAAAAAGTGAGAATACTAAAAGAAAGAAAAAAATATTTTTTTGAAAATTTGTAAAAAAGAGAAGGAAAAAATAATTTTTTGACGAATAATATTAGTGTACATAGTAAAATGTACAAATATTAAAAACAGTAGAAAGAGGTGCTTAAAAATGCAAATCACAGATGTACGTTTAAGAAAGGTTAATTCAGAAAACAGAATGAAAGCTGTTGCTTCTGTAACATTCGATAATGAATTCGCAGTACACGATATTAAAGTTATCGAAAGCCAAAATGGATTATTTATTGCTATGCCAAGCAGAAAAACTCCAAACGGAGAATTCAAGGATATAGCTCATCCAATCAATGCTGAGACAAGAGAGAAAATTCAAAAAGCTATATTAGAAGCTTATGAAGCTCCAGAGACTGAAGAAACATCAGAATCAGCAGAATAATATAAAAATAAAAAACCTTTCTTTTTTAAGGAAGGTTTTTATTTTGCTGCTTTTGGGGACGGAGGAAAAAAACAGGTGAATTTAAATTTACCTGTTTTTTTCCTCCGTCCCCAAAAGCAGCCCCCAAGTAGCCCTCTAAAGCAATAATTGATAAATGGCTTTGGCATAAATATTAGTAGCAAGTAATAATTTATCAATTTCAATAAATTCATCTGCCTTATGGCACATATCTTCATCCTTTGGAAAATTCATACCAAACGAAATGCAATTTGGAAAGGCCCTAGCATAAGTGGCACCACCAATTGCAATAGGGGCAAAATTGGTATGGCAAGTTTCATTAAAAATATCGCATAACTTTTGCACTAAGAAGTGATTTTTTTCCATATATAGGGCAGGCTGTATTTTAAGTATGGAAATTTTACAACGGAATGTTTCCTTGAACTTATTTATTACCTCTTCTGGTTGCGTATGAACAGGAACTCTTAAATTAATACCTAGGCAAATTTTATTGTCTTGCAAATAAAGTTGAGAGGCATTCAATGTTAGTTTTCCTGATTCATCTTCAATATTTAAGCCTAAATTTTTTCCAGAATAATCTTCTCCTATAAAAGTACAAAAGTCTTGAAAGAAAGGAAAAGAAATATTGCACTTAGTCCATACATCTTGTAGTACAACAAGTAACTTTGCAATAGCATTGTTTCCTAATTCAGGATGTGCACTATGGGAAGCTACACCATAAGAGGTTAGTTTTAAATGCTGTTCATCAATTTTATATAAATCGATTTCATAATGATATTTTTCTATTATTGTTTTACAGTAGGAAATTAAGTTTGGCATTAATCTCTTATTTTTTAAAAACAAAGTAATACTGCAAAATTTTGGAACGACATTCATTGCATTTTGTTTACAATCGATATCTTCTATTAAAATAGGGGCTTCCGATGACGTAAAGCGACTTCTACTACAAAAATGCATAGAAGAAATAGGCTCAGAAAGAAGCAAAGAAATGACTGCTTTTTCTGCGTAAATGCAAGGAAAATCACTATCAGGGCTAAAACCTAAAACGGGAATTTCCTCATGTGCTTTGTAATACTCTATACATTTCCAATCTTTTTCTTCATTTAATCCGACAATCAATCGTACTCTTTTCGAATAAGAAATATGGTTTTCTTTCAAATATTCCATTACTGCTTTCATAGCGTATAAAGAAGCAACAACAGGACCCTTATCATCCATTGCACCACGTCCATAAAGACAATGGTGAACAATTGTAGGAACAAAAGGGGAAGAAGACCAGTCTTCTTCTTTTGCAGGAACTACATCTAAATGACCAATAATTCCAATTAATTCTTTTCCTTCTCCAAACTCTGCCCATCCACAGTAACCATCTACATTTTTGGTTCGAAACCCTAAAGAATTCGCTAAATTTAAAAAATATTTTAAGCAGTCAGAACAGGCTTTTCCAAAAGGAAAGTGTACATTGTTTGTTTCTTCGGAAATACTAGGATATGTTATTAAATCACAAACTTGACTTATTATATTTTGTTTATTTTCTAAAATATATTTCTGAAACATAGTTACCTCCTATTATATATATATGAAGGAAAGGATACTTTATGAATAAAAGAAAACTCTCGCACTAGAAAATAAATAAGTGCGAGAGAAAAAAATTAAAAAATGGAAGAAATGAAAATGTTTAAATCTTCGTGTTGGATTCTTTCAGTAAGGCGTGCTAGTGCTTCCTTATGATAATCGCTAACAAGAAGAATAGGCGCATATTCGAAATCTGGAAGAGAAGAAAAATCATATTTTTCTTCCAATTGCTCTTTTGTGACATATATAGGAGCCCAAATATTAGAGTCCAATATAATATCAAGAAGCCAATCCAAATCACTTCCATCCGTCAACCCCAGTACTATCCGGAATTGTTCATCTTTTTTATTCATGCTGTTGCTCCTCCTAAAAGAATTGATAAATCTATTATACTATAAATTTGCATAAATTGCAAATGAAAAAGTATTATGTAAAAAAGTAAGAACTAAAAAGCTTCTGTTTTCTTGTTTGGAAGAATACGAAAAAGTATAATAAAACAAAAAATAGAAGGAGCAAAAGAAAAATGAAAAACAGAGGAATTACTTTAGTAAGTCTAGTTGTAACAATTATTATTTTAATTATTTTAGCAGGAATTAGCTTGAATTTAGTTTTAGGAGAAAATGGGTTATTTGCTATGGCAAAAAAAGCAAAAGAAAATATGGAACTTGCCAAAACACAAGAGGAAGAACAATTAAATGCATTATATACGCAATTAGAGTCAGAAGTAAGTGGAGATGGTTCCGAAGGAACCTCTTATGAT